>JALWZV010000001.1 GCA_027002315.1 Candidatus Roizmanbacteria bacterium
AATTAGGACAAGAAATACCAAAGTAAAGGATGTAGAAGAATTTTATGGAATAAAATTAAAGGGAGTAAATTCTAATATGAAACTTTCTACATTTTTAGAGAAGAGAGGATATAAAACCTTTGCTAATGTCCTTAAAAAAATGTAATGAAAAACAATTCTTTTGAATTTGTAAGAGATCAAGCTCTTAGAACTAATTTACAAATAACTTTAAGCCATGTATTTGATCTCCTTGTTATAAGCGAATATTATAAAGGATTAGCTCGCAGTTCATTCATAAAAACTACTGCTATATATGTAGCAACTATTATAGAAGCGTTGCTCTTATGGATGTTAAAACAAAAATTAAGAAAAGAGAATAATGACAAAATTAGACTAAAGGATGAGTGGAAGTATAGAAATATAAAACAGATTTACAAAATACAAGATGAACCAATTCAGGAAGTTGTAGCATGCATAAGAGAAAGAGAAACAAAGAAATTAAAAAATCTAGATTTCTTTAGAATTAGCAGATTATGTTTGGACAATAAAATAATAACTAAGGGTTTATTTTCAGATATAGATCAAGTCAGAAATATGAGAAATAGATTACATATAGGTAATCTAGAATCTATAGATAAAGAATATTCTAAAAAAAGTTTGAATTTTTGTATGCATGTACTTGATAAAATATTATCTAAAATAAATCTCAAAAATAAAAAATAATTCTTACTTATCAATGTTAATGTGAGAAACAACACTTACCTTTATTTCGTCCTTTTATAGTAGAAAAGATATAACGACGGAGGGTTAAACTAACCTTCAAGGTTTTCCCGTCACCCGACAAGTCGGGATCCTCTTTAACCTTGAAGGTTTTAGTACGTTTGTGATGACGTAAAAAAAATTATGTTGGGGTGGGGGGATTGGTTGGAGTTGGGGTTGGAGTGTTTGTCGGCGTTGGGGTTTCCTCAGTTGTTGGAGTTGGGGTTGATGTGTTTTCAGGAGTTGGAGTCGGAGTATCAGCTGGTTTCCAGTCCTCATTTACTCCGAAATGAATGGTTGAGGTTGACGACTTTCCCTCTTTATTTCTTGCCAAGATTTTTAACTCATAACTTCCGTTATCCAGATCCAGCTCAAAGTCAATATCACGAGTATTATCAAAGCTTTTTATCTTTGTACCATCTATGTACACCTCAATTTTTTCCACATCAGAGACACTTATGGCTTTTGCCTTAATCCTCACACGATTACCATCGATTTTTTGCTTATTCTTTGGGGATTTAATATCAACCATAATATCCTTATTTTCAGCATCAGAGACCTCAGTCGGCGGGTGAAGCTTTGGGTCTTTTTGCTCTTTTACCCAGGCGTCTATGCCTTCCTGCCAACGATTTTTACCATCTCTTGAGACAGGATCCTCTTCATGAAAAACTATAAATTCTTTCTCATCGTAATTTCCTGTCTTAATCTCATACTCGTTTGCAAGTTTCCCTGTTGCCTTTGATATCTTAATCTTTTTATAAAAAGGGGAGATGTCTTGCGGTTCTGTGCCATCCGCAAAGTACTCGGATCGGGTTGGATATCCGTCATGAGGCAAACCTCCTAAGTACGCATCAATTGTTAGAGCCTTTACGTTTTTAGGTTTTTCTATAATTCCATCCTCAAACTCTTTTTGAGAAAGCAGGTAGGTCATTATGTTATGCCAGATAGGCGATGCTCCGGTTAACCCGGATGCTATTTTTTCGTTCATCTTTGAGTTGTCATTATTTCCAACCCAAACGCCAACGGTGATAGATTTGGTAAACCCTACTGCCCAGTTATCTCGCTTATCATTGGTCGTTCCAGTTTTAACAGCCACTGTTTTTCCCGGAATTCTAAGGTAAGAGTTAGGACCGAATTCAGCTACTCGCGCATTGTTGTCCGATAAAATGTGTGAGATTAAGAAACTTGTTGCCTTTGACAGAACGCTTTTTCCTCTGTCCTCCTTTTGAGCATAAATCTTGTGGCCTTTATAATCAGTGACCTCGATTATTGCCCTTGTTTTTTTGTACACACCACCTCGTGCAAAAACTGAGTAAGCTGAAGTCAGGTCAAGAAGCCTAACCTCTCCGCCTCCTAACGTAATTGCAAGACCAAATCTTTGAAGGTTCTTGTCTGTGGGTGCAAGGGTCGTTAATCCCATGTTGTTGGCTTGAGTTAAAAAGCTTTTTATACCAACCATCGCCAACATCTTTACCGCCGGAATATTTATGGAGTTTCCTAAAGCAAATCTAACCTGAACCGGACCTCTAAACTTTCCGTCGTAGTTACCGGGAATGTATGGCTTTGAGTTGTCGTCAGGGGCAAAATTTGTTTTTGTGTCCATCAGGACGGTGGCGGGTGTGTATCCTTTTTCAAAAGCGACCGCATAGGTTATTGGTTTAACAGAAGAACCTGGCTGGCGCAGAGCTGTCGCAACGTTATATTTTCCATATTTATCGTTATCAAAATCATACGAACCGACCATCGCTAAGATATCTCCTGTCTTGCTGTCTATGACAACCGCTGCTCCGTTTCCAACATGATACTGTTTAATATTCTCTATCTCCTTTTTAACAATCTTTTGTGACGCTTCTTGAACCTTTAAATCAAGAGTTGTCTTAACCTTCACACCTCTTTCTAAAACAGATTTACCCAACTCTTTCTCAAGCAAATCTTTGACATAAAACACAAAATGAGGAGCCTTGATGTTGTATTTTTGCTTTTTAAACACAAGTTTGTCCATAGATTTTACCGCGTCCTTTTCCTGTTTTCTTGTGATGTAGCCATCTTCCCGCATTCTTCGCAAAACGTTTTTTGCCCTTGTTTTCCATGCATCCTTTTTTCCAATAAATGGCGAGTAGTAACTTGGACTTTGGGGAAGACCTGCTAAAACAGCTGATTCTAATAAAGTTAGGTCTTTAGGATCTTTGTCAAAGTAACCTTTTGAGGCCGAGGCAACTCCCCAGTACGAACCACCGTAAGGAGCCTCATTAAGATACATCTCAAGTATCTCGTCTTTGCTGTAGCGCCTCTCAACCTCTGTGGCAAGTATTACCTCCTTTATTTTTCGCGGAAGTGTGCGCTCAGAGCTCAAAAGAACGTTTTTTATCAATTGTTGTGTTATGGTTGACCCTCCCTGTAGACTGTGTCTAAAAATAATGTTAAAGATAGCTCTCATAATTCCTCGTTCCGAGACTCCTTTGTGTTTGTAGAAGTTTTTATCCTCTATGGCTATTGTTCCTTCTCTTAGATACTTAGATACGTTTTTTAACTTAACAGGGATTCTGTTTTTGTCCTTGTATAGCTCATATAAGACTTTCCCATTTTTATCATAAAAGGTTGTGGAGTAATTCATCTTTTGAGACAATCTGCTTGGAGCAGGTAAGTCTTTTGAGTACCACGCAAAAACTGCTAAAGATACTATTGAGCCTAAGAGCATTAGAAGTACAAAGAACACGGTGATATAAAACAGCAATTTATATGTTGAGTATCTTTTCCTGTACCTTCTTAGATATCTACTTCGTGTTTTTCTTTTCTTTGAGTAGTAAACCATAAGATTCATTATACAATAATCAACTTTTAATTTTTAATTTCTAATTTTTAATTTCTAATGAATTTTTAATGAGTTAATGTTTAATTTCTAAACAACAATGAATAACGAATAATGATTAATTAATAAAGAATACAATTGTATATAGTATTTTGTCACGCGGAGCGTGATCTGGCTTCGCGATGATATCTTGTATTTAGTATTGAACACCATAACGACGGAGATTGTCAGGCGGAGCATGATCTGGGCAAGCAAAGCCGCGTTCGACGTGGTCAGACTTGCCTGGCTCGGCCATGACGTCGCCTAGCGCTTGCAATGATTTTTCCCAATCGTATTAGTATCGCTACGAAGTAATTTTAAGATCAAGTTTTGAATTCTTCCAGAAGATACTCTACGTTATACTGACTAAAATAATCATCTGTTATTCCCTTCTTTGTTCTAAATTGGACAAAAGTACGTAGGCAGCTATCAAATAACTCTTTTCCTTCTGCCATAATTCCTTCAGCTCTCTCCTCTGGAGTTACAGAGTGTCCAACACCACTCGTCCAATTTACAGACGCAGGACTTGTTGCTAAGCTTTCTAATCCCTGAAAGCCTATTTTAACCCATAATAAAGCTCCAAATGCTTGTATACATGCTTTTTCATACCATTTCTTAAATTCTTTTTTAGAGTATCTACTTCCATCGTTTAAAAGCAATACAATGTCTCTAGTGGTTATTACAGAAGAGTCTGCTCTTAAATAAGGAAAAACTATCTTTCCTCCCGTTTGATTAGGATTACTGGAAAAAATCTGCCATGCTAAATCAGAAGGAATGATTTCACTAATTCTTTCTATTACTGGAGCAAGTTCCTGTATAATTTCTACTTCAACACCTAAATCTTTTTGAGGTAAATAAGAACGTAAATCTGTTTCTTGTGGGCTCATGTTAGGAGATTATACCAAAAATAATACTGTTTTCAGTCCTCATTAATATAAAAATAAAGCTTATCTTTATTTTCTCCTTTTATAGTAGAAAAGATATAACAGCGGGGGCCTAAATTTAACCTTCAAGGTTTTCCCGTCACCCGATAAATCGGGATCCTCTTTAACCTTGAAGGTTCTTTGGCGTGGTTGTAATTAATCATATTAAATAGAATCTAACCTATAGTATTGCAAAAAGGGTGAGGTTAATGTATAATAGCTTCCCATATGGAAAAACATATGGGCGATTTAAATTTAAACGTTGTGAGGGTGCTTCCTCCAAAGCCTTTCATTCTGACTCAAGAATGTAGAGGAGAAAGGTCAAAAAGATTTCAAGAACTACATCAAAGAGTTGGGGAAATAACAATTAAACCGATAGAGGATATATTTAATGTTGTTGAAAATGCGCTGGTCGCTAAAAGAAGAACCTTGCCAACTCCAACAGGTGATCCAACAAAAGGATTAGAGATCGGAAAAAAAGCAAGGAGTGGTATCCTGGGGTCCGTAATTCCTGAAGTTAGAAACCCCATCACTCATAGAAATGGCGTTACTCGAATTAATTACGCACTAAATGAAAAAGGAGAATTTGAGTTTGTTGAAGGTGAGGAAAACAAAGGAGAAAGTCTGCAAATTACAGTTGCAGGACTGAACACTCAACTAACAACCTCTGTAGAGATGTTAATTCCTTATAAACTCTTAAATCCTTCAAGGTTTAAACTTAATGTTCTTGACTTGTATAGAACTCACCCGGATCTTCTGAGGAAAGCTTTTGGGTTCTTTGATACAGTGAGCGATGAAGAGATTCAAAAATACTTTGAAAAACATGCTGATCTACAAGTTGAGTTTAGAAATATAAGATTAGAAGCAACTGAAAATGGAATGGATCTATTTATAGATGGTCTTCACATGCATGATTCTACGATAAATTACCCCTTAAGTAGTAATAGCATCTTGACAGATCACGTTGATCGAGAAACAGCTGGTGGAGAAGTAATCAAATCAGTCTTAGATTCTCTTCCAAGTTTTGTAAATCCTATCCAAAGTGTTTGGGAAGAGGTAACGTTTGACAGAGAAGACTCTATACAAGTTCTTGATAGATTCTACAAAGGATTACAAATAAAGATAGCTCGTTTATCACGAGTTATTGAAGAAGAAGGTAGGGTTAGAAAAACAGATATTGAAAAAACAGAAAAAAATTATCTCGAAGCAAAAATGCAAATAATTGAAAAAATCATTCAAGAGCTTAAAACAAAAGGTCAAAAATAATAAAAAATATATTGTATAATTATTACTATGGGAAAAGAAGTTGATTTAGGAGGAGTTCGTGGGTTATTTGGATCAGTTTCGTGGAGAGGTTATGATAAATTTTACCGATTCAAGGCTCCAGGGGAAATGGGTTATTATACTGGAGATCCAGAGTTCCTTAACATCGAAGAACCGGTTGTACAAGTAAGACAAGATAAAGATCGCATTTCTGTAAGAGCTAATGAACAAGGGTTGCTAAAGTTAGAAGAGGTTTTTAATAAACCCGATTTATCAGAAAGGTTAGCAAAGATAAAAGACACACTTGCTCAACAGGTTCGTCAAAAAGAAGAGGTAAGAAACACAGAAGTACCAAATCAAATGCCGGATGATCAACAAATGTACTTTACTTTCTATGCAGGAAATGGCTTCTTTTTTATGCAGATGCGACTTTGGGGAGAAGTAATCACAATAGATAGCCGTAAAAACAAAGTAGAAGATATAAGCCCTCTTCAGCAAGAGATGATTGGGTTGTTTTTATAAAATCACTTGGTATTTAGTATCTTGTATTTTGTATTTAAAATTAGGAATCGTGAGTGATAAATAAAATTTCTAATTAACCTAATTACCCCGCCTGCAGAAGCTATCGCTTCAGTGATTGCGGGCAGGTCCGCCTGCCGTCGCTTTTGACTCAGGCAAATGGCGGGCAGGTAAACAAATCCCAAGCACCAAATTCCAAGTGTCCCTGCTTATCGGCAGACAGGCAAACAATTTCCAAATTCCAATGTTTCAAACATAAATATATTTTTTAATTTTAAACACGTCATCGCGAGGAAGGAGCCACGCTAAGCGTGGTAACTGACGAAGCGATCTCCGCCTATATGAGAGTAAAATTAATTTTTGTTTTCAACTTTTAGTAGAACAATATTAAACACCATAACGGCGGGGATTGCCGCGTCGCTCTCTCCGTTCGCTCCTCGCAATGACGTTATTTAGAACCCTCTTTAACCTTGAAGGTTTTACTACGCTTTTTGTCATGATTATTTTTGTTGTGCCCCCGAGAGGACTCGAACCCCTACTTCTTGGTCCGAAGCCAAGCACTCTATCCATTAAGCTACGGGGGCAAATAAAGATGTAAGTATTATATAATATTTTCATGTCCTCGCGTGATATAGGAATGGTTGGAGAGCAAATAGCGGTAGAGTATCTTAAGAAAAAAGGCTATAAAATTTTAGAAAAGAACTTCAAGTTGCGCTTCTCAGAAATAGATATAATAGCTTTAGATAAAGATGTGTTGGTGTTCGTTGAGGTTAAGACAAAGACTAATCTGAGATTTGGACAACCTTATGAAGAGATTACCCCAGCCAAACTTAAAAAACTAAAACGAGGAGTTCAATATTACTTGCTCTTGAGAAAAAAATATGTAAACTATAAGATGAGATTGGATGTTCTATCTATATTGTTAGACACTAATCGAAGATTGCAGGAGTTAAAACATTATAAGAACTTAAATTTTTAAGATGCAAAATTTTATTTCCAAGTCACTTGAGAGGGTGGCTATATTTCTGCCAAATTTTTTTGCAGGAGGATTGATATTAATCGCAGGAGTGCTTCTGTCTGAGATAGCTAGAAGGTTATTTATCCTCTTCGTTAAGTTTTTAAAAATTAAGTATCTGTTGATTAAAAAAAGGTTGATGAATGAGTCAGAGCTCGAAATTTGGCAAACAGCACTGGCAGAGTTAATACGTTGGGAAATTATCTTGTTTTTTCTTATACCAACAGTAGAGGCGTGGGGTTTATCACGAATAACGTCGGTGTTTAACAGGATGCTCGTTTATCTTTCAAATATTTTTCTGTCCGTCGTTGTCATAATAATTGGGATAATACTAATTAATTTCTTAACTAATCGAATCAAAAAAAGAGCTAAATCATTTAATAAGAAGACACTAAATATCTTGTTGTCGGCAATTAAGGTTGTAATTATATTTTTGGTCTCGATCATCGTTTTGGATCAACTTGGAGTTGCGCAAGACTTTATTAAGATCTTGTTTACAGGAATAGTTGCAATGTTTTCACTGGCGGGAGGAATAGCCTTCGGTTTAGGCGGTAAAGATGTTGCAAAAAAAATAATCACTAAGATTTATAAAAGGTTGAAATAAAAACTAAAGTTATCTATAATTGGAAGTCTTATGTCTAATTCATTTTTATACAAAGAAAGAAAAGTTAGTATTGGAGACACTGTTACAGTGGACTATAAAATTAAAGAAGGTGATAAAACCAGAATCCAGAAATTTAAAGGTATCGTTTTGAAAATACGTGGAGAACAAAATAACAAGATGTTTACAGTGTACAAAAGAACTAAGTTTGGAATAGCTGTGGAAAGAATATTTCCTGTTGTGTCCCCGTGGATAGATAAAATTACGGTGGAAAAAAGGAGTTACTTCTCAAAGGCAAGAGCTTTCTTTATCCGTAACCTGTCTGAAAGAGAGATAAGAAGAAAATTATACAGCGCTAAAAAGGCGTTAAAAAAAGAGTCGTTCCAAAAAAAGATCGAGGAAGAAAAAAAGGCTGTTGAAAAAACAAAAGCTCAATCTCAGGTTAAAAAAACTGAGGTAAAGGCGGAAAATAAAGAAGAGAAAAAAGTAGAAGAAAAAACTCCAGAAAAGGTTGAGAAAAAGGTAGAGAAAAAAGAAGCTCAGCCTCAAGAAAAAACAACTAAGTAAATAAAAAGTTTATAGTTTTATATCTTCGTTATTATATTAAACATCTCCCCATCAAGTTTTTTGTGCTGGGTTAAATTTTTCCTGTAAGAAAAAAATCTGGTGCCACAAAATGTGCAGAACACACCTTTTGTTATGTTTTTCTTTTTAACACCAACGGACAAAGCTTGTAAATAATTAAGCTGGGGAATATCTAAGAAAAAGTTTTTCTCTCTGAGAATAATTATCTCATCTTTCCATTTGGGATATCTCTCTATAAATAAGTCTGTTCTAGTTTTGTCAAGATTATAGCAACAGCTGTTAATCGATGGTCCGATTGCCATTTGTATATTTTTTATCTTTGATCCTAGCTTTAAAAACTCATTGACCATCTCCTTCATCATATTTTCTAAGCTTCCTTTCCAACCTTGGTGGGAAATTCCAAACAAACCTAGTTTTGTGTCCCAGTAAGAAACAGGCAAACAATCCGCTGTTAAAACAGTTAACGCTAAGCGTTTGTCTTTAGTTATTAAACCATCAAAGTTATTAAGCTTAACATCTTTGTTGATCTCGTTCTTTTTAATGAACCTTATCTTTGTTCCGTGAATCTGCTTTGAACGAATGATAATCTTATTGTCAAGTTTATTGTTGGTTAAAAAGTTCTTTATTGCCTCAATTTTTTTCCCGTTTCCTGCTTTTCTGGTAGAGAAGATGCTTAAAAAACCATCAGAGACGTAAGTGTAAGCCGTCTCGTCTTTATTTAATTTCAACATGCAGAGTATATTATAGCAGGAATGAGAAGATAATATATCTAATTCCTAATTTCTAATGACCTAATTACTAAACAATAACCAATGACCAAGTACCAATGAATAAAAAAGAAATAAAGAGACAGGGAGATAAAGTGTACAGAGAATATAAAGAATATA
>JALWZV010000002.1 GCA_027002315.1 Candidatus Roizmanbacteria bacterium
ATACTCAAAAAAGAATAAAATAATATTTATCAAACTCGAGCCTTACATCTTTGACTCTAAATCTAGTTGGTTTGATTTAGTTAAAAAAGAAGGAGTGATCAGATCTTCTCATCCACTCTTCCCCAACTGGACTCAAACTATAGATTTAACTAAATCAGAAGATGAATTGTTAAAAAATATGAAGTCAAAAACACGCTATAACATTCGTTTAGCAGAAAGAAAGGGGGTTGTCGTTAAAGAAGATAATTCTCTGGCTGGTTTTAATGTTTTTAAAAAATTATATTTTGAAACCTGCAGACGTCAAAACTACAAAGGACACAATGATTACTACCATAAAATCATCTGGGAAGAGATGAAAAAAGCAAAGATCTCTCACATTCTCATTGCCTACTACAAAAAAACTCCTTTAGCTGCATATCACCTATTCTCATTTAAAGATACACTTTATTATCCTTATGGGGGATCATCCTCTAAATTAAGAAACCTCATGGCAACCAACTTAATTATGTGGAGATCTATCCTCTTAGGAAAAAAACTTAAAAATAAAGTTTTTGATCTGTGGGGATCATTACCTCCCAATTACAACGATATTAATTCTTGGTCAGGATTTACACGGTTTAAAAAGGGATATGGAACACAGTTTAAAGAACTAATAGGGAGCTTTGATATAGTTGTAAACCCAGTTCAATATTATTTATTTTACAATCCTACTTACAAGATAAGACAAAAATTACTTAATCTAAGATAATATCCATCTTCTGAATTCATCGAGATGCAAAGTATTTAGAACATCACTTTTTTTAGCCCAACCTCTTCGCAAAACAGAAACGCCATAGGGCATATTTTCCATCTGTTTCACAGCGTGGGCATCTGTGTTAACTATAACCCTCAATCCATTATTAACAGCCTTTTTAACCAACATATCCGGCAAATCTAATCTTAAAGGTGAGGAGTTAACCTCTAAAGCAATGTTCTTATATTTGCAAAAAGAAAAAACCTCATCCCAATTCACCTCGTAAGACTCTCGTCTACCAAGAAGCCTTCCCGTAGGATGTCCTAAAAACTTTACTTTTGGAAAACTTAACGCCCTTAAAATTCTTTTTGTCATTTTTTCCTTTGACATGTTGAAAGAGCTATGAACAGAAGCTATAACATAATCCAGATATTTTTCATAACCATCAGGTAATGCAATTTTGCCGTCAGGAAGTATATCTGCCTCAATACCGATAAAAATATTTAAACGTTCAATATTGTTCAACGAAATAATTTTATCAAAATAACCACTTCTTTCTTTCAAAACAGCTAAAGCATTATTATTAATAATCTCAGACAACTTGGGATTATGATCAGTTATTCCTATGTACTCATAATTCAACTCCTCAGCTTTTTGAATAATTTTTTCCAGACTGTCCTTTCCTAAATCATGAGATGTGTGAATATCATAATTAGAGTGTATATGTAAATCACCTTTAACATCCTCAATATTTACCAACTTCGGAATCTTGTTTTGACTAGCTAATAAGATCTCACCTTCTCCTTTTCTCAACTCTGGTGGAATATACTGTAACTTTAAGAATTTATAAACCTCACTTTCAGATGCAAACAAAGTCGTTTTTCCCGTTTTAACCTCTTTAATCGAGTACTCAGACACAGAATAGCCTCGCCTCATGGCATACTCCCTTAGCTTGATGTTGTGAGCTTTGTTTCCTGTGAAATACTGCAACATAGTCCCATATCTCTCAAACTCAATCACTCTCAAATCAACCCTGATGTTGGGAAACACGATAATAGATGCTTTTTTTTCACCTGCATTATCAACAGAAATTACCTTGTCATAATTAATAAAGTGATTAATAATCTTTTTAGCACTGTCTGGATTTTTTATCCGTACAGAGATATCAATATCTCCGATTGTCGGTGCCATTCTTCTCAATGAACCTAACACATCAACTCTATCCACCTCATTAACCTTCTTAAGATATGAAACTATGTCATCAGCCAATGTCAACGCTGTCGTTAGTAACATTCTTTGATTCTGTTTGTAGTTTTTAAGATAAGTACTAACAGCTTTAACAATCTGCTCCTCTGATTTACTTCCAAAACCATCTAGGTTTGAGATTTTGTGTTTTCTTGCTTTCTCTAACAAATCATTAAAAACAGTCTTCTTGTCAAGTAATCTCAGTTTGTTTACTAATTTAAAGGCTTTTTTTGGTCCAATAGAGGGCACTTTTGTTAGCTCAAAAACCGATAACGGAATACCCTCAAAAATCTTATCAAAATGTTTCGAGTATCCATGTTTTAGATACTCATCAAGATGTTGTAATATTGACGGGCCTATTCCCTTGATACTAAATAACTGCCCGTCCTCCCAAATATCTTTAATCTGTTGTGTGAGATGTTCTACTGTATCAGCCGCCTTCTGATAAGCAATAACCTTAAACCTGTTTTCTTTTTTAAGCAGATAGGCATCAGCCACTGTTCTTAAAAGATGCGCTATGGCATCATTGGAAAATTTATCTTCATTCATATGGTGTTTAAATTAATTATAATACAAAACTCTCGTGTGCTTCTCGATTAAATTATACTCGTATATTTTTATTGAGTTTTTTAAATTAATCTGGTATATTTCAAACAACGGATTTAATGATGTTCGTTCATAAAAGCTTAATAAATTACGAGAGGGGGTGAAAAAATATGAGAAACAAAAAAGATAACAATAAAGATTATTTATCAAAAATAAAGTCTAAATTGCAAAAGAACTCTCTTTATTTTGCTACAGGAATTATAGTCTTGTTGATAGCAATCATAACAACCT
>JALWZV010000003.1:0-7829 GCA_027002315.1 Candidatus Roizmanbacteria bacterium
TATCTGTATTACTATAACACTATGAGACCACATCAGGGAATAAAGAACAAGACACCAGTTGAGTTTAGAAAATCATTACCGAATTAGTTAACATTTACAGCAATGACGTACTAAATACTAGATACCATTTGGTTTATATTATTATATTAAACTTCTATGGTCACGTTAAGGAAGTAGATATTTTATAAGTTTTTTCACCTTGTCCATTAAGGTCTCTTTTCTTATAAAAATAGTTAACTCTTCTGGTTTATTATCTTGTTCTGTAAATTCTGAGCCTGTATAGATATGCTTGATATTACTCCATCTTTTTTGAATTGAGTTTCTGTCTGTTACAAAGACATAACCTTTTTTCCTAATCTCAACTTTATATGTAGCGGTATTATTTGTATAAAAGTTGAAGAATCCTTTGTTATTTGTCAGAACAGGGTTTTTAACTTTTCCTCTTAAAGGTAGTTTAGTTAATTTTTCAAATTCACCTTTTTCATTCTTAACATAAAGTATAACCTCAACACCCTCAACCGGTTTTCCTGTTTTAAAGTCTAAGACTGTCCCTAAAGGATCCCAGTATATCTTCACGCACTTAGAAAGTATTCCGGGCGGGAAGAAGAAGGTACCATTTTGAATACCGCCCTGATATCCATCAACATCCGCATTGGATAGCTCTTGAACAGCAAAGAATATTCTCCCCATCTCTGAAGCGGTTGTGCTTTCCCACTCAACAGGGGAGAAATTTCCGCCTCCATCAGAATGTAAAGGATTAGTTTGCTGATTAATTGCTTGTCCAGCTGTTGTGCTCATCTCTATAAAGTTATATCCATATGTAGATTGCATCATAGATAGGTATGAAGTTTGTAAGATTTTATTATCGACTGTAGATCCTCCACTTGTGCATGTGTAACCTCCAGAAGTTTCTAGACACTCAAAGATATAGACATCTTTGTTAGCTTGCATCGGGGCTTTTTGCTCAAGCTTTACTCTATGAGTTTGTGATCCTGCTGTGCTGCATGCTCCTGGGTGTTTTGCACAAGCCGTTGTTTTTAAACACATCCATCCTTGACCCGGGATTTCTGTTAAGGCTTGTTCACCGCTTCCTGTTTTAATGGTAAGGTTGCTTCCATCTACTTCTTCCTCTTGTTGTACTGGTGTTGGCGTCGGAGTATCTGTTGGTATCGGTGTGTTTGTTGGTGGTGCTGGTGTTGGAGTCGGAGGTCCTCCTGGTGTCACTGTTGGAGGTCTTGGAGTTGGTGTTGGAGGGTGAGTGGGAGGAGGGTTAGTTGTGTGAGGTGGAGTTGGGGTTGGTGGAACAGGTGTCGGTGTGTTTGCTGGTGGTTGACAACACTGAACAGTATTTCCACAAGAACATCTTACTGTTGTTTGATTACGTGCACCTTCCCAGCTACAAGGATATGTCCATCCACTGTTACATAAAGCATGACAGTGATGTGCATCGTTATGTGGGTCGTTTCTTGTACAATAACCCGCATTGCCTCCATTTGTTATACTACAATTAGTTGATGTTGGTGTAGGCGCATTTGTTGCTCCATTATCTGCTTGACAATCAGTACATGTTGACCATGGAGGACCACTCCATTCGCATGTTTCACCAGGACCTATGCAGTTATAAACATCACAAACTTGTGTTCCGTGTTGTCCATTGACTGTACAGTCTTGTGGATATGTTCTATGACATGGAGTTTTTCCTCCGGTACATGTCATTGATTGTCCTGCCTGTATCGGCCTACTTTTTCTTATTATTAAAAATAATGACAAAATCAAATAAAACAACCCGCTTGTAATTATTAGATATTTATTTTTCATTTATTGTAAATATTAATATATTTTGATAATAGACCTAGATAAAGTGCATTAATGTCGGTATCAAACCACCTTTGGTTTTTATTGCTCAATATAGCTTTAAATTCTTTGTCGTAATAATCTGAGTATATCTTGTTAAATATAGAGATATTCCTATTTTTATAAAGCTCTCTGTTGGTTTGTTCATATAGCTTATCATTAAGGTAGAGTGAGTAAACTAAGTCTCTAACCCCAAGTTTGTTGGTATTATCAAAATTTTTCGAACTAGCATACTGAGCAAATTTTAAGTACTCATTGTTTTTCGTTGCCTGATAAAGATTTAAGGCAGATACTCCAAGAAGCCCCAGGTTGTTAGTATAGTCATTTTTGTGTGTAACGAGGTAGTCCAAAGATAAGTCTAGATATTTTCTGCCAAATTGTAAGCCATTTTTGTACTGATACCATAAATAATGATAGGGATAATCTGCTGCCGCTATGGCATAGTAGTCAAAGGTTTGAGGAGTTTTTGGAATAAGTTTATTAATAATGAGAGAACTTACATTTTTAGTATCGAGTTTATAGATAATAGATTGAGACGGAAAGGAAGACAAGTTACTTAATGTGCTTTTTTCTAGTGCTCCATCAATATAGTAATTACCAGCTCCGTTTCTACACACTCTTTCAGGAACGTCTTTCTTATCTGGGAAATCTTTAGCTATTCCTTTGTGGATGTCATAAAGGACAGAACAATGTAGGTAAACAGGTTGAAATGGCCAATTATTATAACCTTTATCTACAATTTCGTCTGCTTGAGCCAGTAAGTTGTTTATCTTAGGTAAAACATTTTTATCTCCAGAATAAACATAGTAATTATATAAAGCATAAACTGTTAAAGGAATAAGCTGTTTATCACTACCAGTAGTTGTACATTTATTACCATCGCAGATAACACTTGCCGAAGGAAGACTAACTTTGTTATTTGTTTGTGTTGTAGAAAGATTAGCCTGTTTGTTAACAAATATCTCTAAACTCTGTACAACTTGTTTTTTAGCTCCCTTTGTTTTAGGCAGTGTTTTTAATTTTGTGGTGTTGGACTCTGTTTTTATTGTTTTACCTAGTGAGAGATTAGAGCCGTTTCCTGTTTGAGAGTTGGACTGAATGGCGGTTGGTTTATTAATACCACCTGGCATACCAGGAATAATGTGTTTAGATTTGGATAACACCAGAACAAGAAGAAGTACTAAAAAAAGAAAAGCAGTAATTGTGACGCCTATGATGACCTTTTTGTTGTTTGCCATGACTATAGAATCATTATAAGCATAACTTCTGTTTTTGACAAGTTTAAGTAACTTGTTTCAGAAATTTAAATATCTCAATTATAATTCCTACGATAAACACAAACCTAATTAGATAATGCACCAACCTATCTTTTTTAAACCTTTTTGTATAAGCAACGCTGATTAGAATAGCTATAGATGATAAAAACACCGAACCAGTAAAAGAAAGTATTTTTACAAACTCTCTTAATCCTATTAGGTACAGAAAGTAGGGGAGGAAAACAGTAATTATCAAAGATAAATGCTTATTTAGTTTTATATCTTTTTCCAGAAGATCAAACACAATCCAAGATATCATTAAGTAAGGAGTAAAGATTGAGAAAAAGCCGGCCAGATCAAAGATGAATTTTAAAAGAAGGTTTTTCATTTGAAACCACTCTCCGTTTATATAAGGTGACAGTGTAGCAGCGAAAATGCTATATATTATTACGGTAATAATCTGAGATGAGATAATAGATGTATTTTTCTTTTCCTTTGAGTTAAGTTCAGGAATAATCGAGAACCCTGTTAGTGCAAACAGAATTATTCCGTAAGATATAAAAGGAGATGTTCCGATAAGAGGTATCTTAATGCTTTGTTTTGTGTGAAAAAAGACGAACATTGCTATAACAGGAGTGATAAACAACAACATTATTTTGATGATTGTTGAGAACACGTCTATTGATCTAAGTTTATCTCCACCAAATAACAATAATGAGCTGAGTACTGTGAAAAAAAGGATAAAAGATGTGCTTTTAGATAGTCCTGATAGGTTTTGTACAAATGTTGTCCCGAGAGACAAATATGCAACTAAAGCTCCTATTGTTGAGAAAAACAAGAAAAAGATGGTTATATAATAGCTGTTATGTCCTAAGTATTTGCTAATATAGACTGGCAGTTGATGTTTGCCTTTTTTTGACAAAATTATTTGCTTATATGCAATGTTAATCTTGAACATAAAATAAGCTGTTATTAATAACAAAATAAAAAATGGGATGATGCCGGATAACATCAAGGCTTTAGGAAGGGAGAATATACCAGCGCCAATAATTGTTGCGAGAAGTAAAAAGTTATTTTGCAAAAAAGAACTCATAACTTAAGTATAAAACATAAATTTAATTAAATTCTGTTTAATCATAAAGTGCTATAATAATTATATTATGACGTTTATGCCGAGTAAAACAAAACTTGAGAGGTATGCTCAGGTTTTAATCAACTTCGCACTCGGAAAAGGTAAAGGAATTAGAAAAGGGGATGTGGTTTATTTACAGTTAGATTCTTTAGCTCTTCCTTTAGGGATAGAAGTATATAAGGAAATTTTGAAACAGGGCGGTTTTCCGATGGTAAAGATATATGAAGAGAAATTCAGTAAAGCTTTTTTTGAACAAGCTAATAAAGAACAACTGAGTTTTTTCCCGAAAAAACTTAATAAGACATTAGTAAATACTATTGATCACAGAATATACCTAATTGCTCCGAGAAATCCTCTTTTGTTGAAAAACATTGAGTCTAAAAAAATCATCGCGGCTAAAAAATCTAAGAGCTTGTTAAAGAAATGGTTGTTTGAAAAAGAAGATAAGGGTAAGCTAACATGGACTTTAGCTTTATATGGGACAAAAGGCTTGGCTGATCAAGCAGGTTTAAGTTTAAGTGAGTTTTGGGAACAGATAGAAAAAGCTTGTTTCTTAGACAAAAAAGATGCTGTTTCTGTGTGGAAAAAGGTAGATACAGAGATACATGATTTTGCAAATAAGTTAAACAAGATGCCTATAGACAAGATACATATAATTGCTCGCAACACGGATCTGTGGATAGAGTTAGGTAAAAAAAGGAAGTTTATTGGTGGAGGAGGAGCAAATATCCCTAGCTTTGAGATTTTTACCAGTCCGGATTGGCGGGGAACAGAAGGATATATTTATTTTGACATGCCACTTTTTAGATATGGGAGTTTGATTAAAGGGATTTATTTAGAGTTTAAAAATGGAAGAATAGTGAAGGCGAAAGCGAAAAAGAATCAAAAACTTTTACTTGAGATAATTTCACAGAAAAATGCTGATAAAGTTGGGGAATTTTCTCTCACGGATAGAAGATTATCAAGGATAAATAAGTTCATGGCAAACACGTTGTATGATGAGAATTATGGAGGCAAATATGGAAATTCTCATATAGCCATAGGGTCATCTTATCATGATACATTTGATGGTGATGTAAGATCTGTGTCGGCTCAGGAATGGAAGAGAATGGGATTTAATGAATCAACAGAACATTGTGATATTATTAACTCAGAAAGGAAGATGGTTGAGGCTGTTTTGCAAGATGGGACAAAAAAAGTTATTTATAAGGATGGTAAGTTTGTAATGTAGCATTATAGTTATAAGTTAATTTTATACTTTATGAAAGTTAAAGATATCTTGAAGACCACAGGTATAATTAAGTTCTCTCCGGAAGATAGATTATCTAAAGTTTTAAAACATTTATCTTCGTCACATGATTGTGCCTTTGTTTTTGACAAAGATAAGTTTTTAGGAGTTATAAATCCTTACTACTCATTAATAAAGAACTCTTACCCAATAAATACAAAATTATCAAGCTGTTTGATAGTTCCCCCTAAATTAAAGTTAGATGATAGTTTAGAGAAAGCGACTCGGTTGATGATGGAGTCCAAAATACACTATCTTCCGGTTTTAGATGGAAAAAATGCTTTCCTGGGAATTATTTCTGCACGTAGAATTTTGAAATTTATTCTCAGAAATAGTGAAAAAATAAAACACGTAAAGTTATCAGAGATGATCGTTAAGAAGAACCCTTTAGTTACTGTTCTTGAGACCGACACTGTCTCAAAAGCACTCTCGCTGTTTAAAAAAAACAAGGTGTCAAAGATTGTTGTTTTGGATGCTCTGAACAGAACAAAAGGAATATTAAGTTATTATGATTTAATTAATTACATAGCTGAACCTAGAGAGCGTATGGAGAAGGGGATTAGAGCAGGAAATAAGAAGCCGTTCTTACATTATAAAGTAAAGAATTTTATTAAAACCAGATTATTAATGTTGTACACAAATGAGTCTTTGGAAAAGGCTATAGATTTAATCTTGAAAGAGCAAATAGGAAGTATTATTGTTGTGAGTGACTCGAAGAAACCATTGAACATAATAACAACTAAAGATATTTTGAAGTTTGTTTTTAAACACAATGCGAATTTGAATTTTAATGTTGTGATTAAAAACTTATCTACGACACATTCTAAGATAGTATCTTCTTTTGTAAAGCAGTTGAGGAGAATTGTGCACAAAGACAAAAATGTAAAAAGAACAGAGCTTTTAGTAAGAGGAGAAAAGAATGGAGGATTGTTTAAAATTGTTTTTGCATCATGGTTTAAGGGGGGGAAGAAAGAGCATATTAAACGAGAAACAAAAGATTTAAAGGAGGGGTTATTAGAGGTGAAGAAAGTAGTCAAGGAACTCGATAAAAAAGAAAAGAGATAATGTTATTAATATAAAACTGATTATTTTTTTCCGTCATGGTTTTGAACAATTTTAGTTACTAGAGAACTGTTCGTTACTGCCTTTTAGTGTAAAAAGAAGAGTAAAAAGTCCAAGCAAAACCCCAAACCAAAGAGTTACAAATCTAAAAAGAATCGTAATAAACACTGCCTGAGGTAAGTTTAACTTGAAGAAAAGTGTTAGAAAATAAGCTATTGTGCCTTCTGCTACTCCTATGCCTCCAGGTATAAAGACAAAAAATCCGGCTATTGACGAAAAGGAGAAGATGAACAAAGCTATTGGCAATGTAAACTGAATAGGATGATTGGTAAAACTTTGAATGATGATGAAAAGGGAAAGACCTTCAAAAAACCACGAGATGATTCCAATAATTGTTCCTTCGGTTAAGTTTTTGATATCTAGTAATTTTTGCGAGTTGTTAAAGAACTTAACTGCAAAATCTAGTATCTTGATATGTTTAACCTTTTGTTCAAAAATGATGATGAGTTTTACCATCAATTTCTTCATTCTAATGAACAAAATAAAGGCCAAGGTAAACAAGATTGCCATAATAAAAAACAGCGTTGATTGTTTAAAAAAATATATTCCGCCTAATCCTAAAAGTATCATTGCTATTCCATCAGTGACTCGCTCAATGATTAATAAAGGTACGGTTTCTGCAAACTTGTTTCCTGTATATTTTTTAACAAGATAAGCCTTGATAATCTCTCCTGCTTTTCCGGGGGTGACTGTCATTGAGAGCCCTGATAGGAATATTTTTAGTGAGGTGATGAAGGGTAGTTTAATATTTATTTTTTTAAGATAGACCTGAAATCTAATAGCTCTAAATAGATAATTCATGAAGGTTAAAAGCAAGAGGAGGGGAAGTATTAGCCAGTTAAAAGATGTAGAAACGGTGGTTATTTTCTTTATATCTGCCTTGAGAACGAAGCCTGCATACAAAAGAATGGAGATTATAAAAACCAAAACGATTTTCTTTTCTTGTTTTTTTATGTTCATCATTATCTTTTTATTTTAACAAGAATATTTTAATTTTAGTATTACGTATTACTGTGTATTTCCTCGTATGTAGGTATATATATACCAAAATCTTTTAGGAATTTATCTCTTCCTGCTCTTTTAAATGCATTGCTACCAGGTGTAAATGTCAGATATTTCGGTAACAAATTTAACTAAAATTAAGGAGTTATCAGTTAGTTAAAAGTTAATTAGATTA
>JALWZV010000003.1:7839-9135 GCA_027002315.1 Candidatus Roizmanbacteria bacterium
CTATTATATATGAAAATAATTTCTAATTACTAATTTCTAATTTCTAATTTTAAATTTTTAATTTTTAATGCCAAATACGTCATCGCGAGCGAGTGTAAACGAGCGTGGCGATCTCCGCCTATATGAGAGTAAAGCTAGCTGTTGGTGTTATTCTTAAATACCATAACGGCGGGGATTGCCATGTCACTACGCCACGCTTAGCGTGGCTACGTTCCTCGCAATTGTAAATGTCAGATATTTCGGTAACAAATTTAACTAAAATTAAGGAGTTATCAGTTAGTTAAAAGTTAATTAGATTAAAACACTATGAGAATAAATACTCAAGATCTAACTCTATCTAGAAATTACATTGAGAAGTATAGATTTCTTATCCATGAATATGAATTAATTAAGAAAAAGAAACACCCAAAGTATAGATTAGTTAAGGATTTCTATCTTGCTCATGATACATGTGGTAAGAACTTCTTAAAGTACTACAATCGTTTTAAACAAAGTGGAAAGAGTACAGATCTTCTTCCTCAAAAGAGAGGTCCTAAATACAAGACAAGAAGACCATTACCTTTTATTGAACATAAAGTAGTCTCTTTAAGAGAAAGAGGTAATAACCGTTATGAGATATACTCAATCCTTAAACCAAGATTAAAACAATATACTCCTTCTCCATCTGGTATATATAATATAATCAGAAGGTATAACTTAAATAGATTAACTCCTAAGATGAAACAAAACAAAAGAAGAATAATTAAACATAAAGCAGGAGAACTAGGTCATGTTGATTGTCATTATCTTAGTAAGAGCATTGTTAAAGGTGAAAGCAAGAAACGTTATCTTGTGTGTGTTGTAGATGATGCAACAAGAATAGCCTGGGCAGAGATTGTTAATGATGTTAAGTCATTAACAGTAATGTTTGCTACCTTAAAGATATTAAACATACTCTCTGAAGAATACAAGATTAAGTTTGCTGAATTATTGACAGATAATGGTCCTGAGTTTGGACCAAGAAACAGTCATAAGAAAGAAGAACATCCTTTTGAGAGAATGTTAATGGAGTTAGGAATAAAACATAGATATACTAGACCATACCGTCCTCAGACTAATGGTAAAGTAGAGAGATTCTGGAGAACCATAGAAGATGATCTCTTAAGAGGTACTCACTTTGACAGTGAAGAAGAATTAAAAGAAGAATTATTACAGTATCTGTATTACTATAACACTATGAGACCACATCAGGGAATAAAGAACAAGACACCAGTTGAGTTTAGAAAATCATTACCGAATTAGTTAACATTTACAGCA
>JALWZV010000004.1 GCA_027002315.1 Candidatus Roizmanbacteria bacterium
GACCCATACAGTAATTGCAACTCTCGTCACCACATGAATCTGAGGTTGATGTTCCCTCTGTTTCTAAATGAACACATATTTTATAATCATCGCAATAAGTACTAGAGTTATCGCATCCAGATGGTGAAGCTTCGTAATAATACACATAACTTGGACATTTTGGATCGTTTGGTAGTTTAGAGATATAGGTATTTCCATTATAGGTTAATGATCCTGGATTACAGGAAGAAAAACTCATAGATGTAGGATATCCATCGGCGTCGCTTTTGTACTGCTCGAGAGCAGAACGAATCTGACCTAAATCAGTTTTTCTCCTCGCGTCACGTGATGTTTTCATAAAACGACTATAACTAACAGCTGCTCCAGAAGTTAATAAACCTATAATTGTAGTAACAACTAATATCTCTATTAATGTAAAACCCTTATTTTCAAAAATTCTCATATCAATTTAGAACTATTATTGTTGATTATACACACAGAATTGTGTGGAATTTGTTTCCAGATCAGTGCAAACTTGATAATTTGTCTCTGTCAAGGCCTGCGTTGGATACGGTGTTGTTGTTTTAGGATCAACAGGTATGCTCGTTAAGATTGCCACAGATGGAGAAGGGCACACAATATTAGTGCTTATGTCAGTCGGATACTTATACCCACAGGTAGAGTAATATTGCTCCATAGCGTTTTGTATTGTTTTTAAATCACTTTTTCTTTTTGCATCTCTTGCTTTTTTTTGAGCCGACGAAAAAGACAACGCTCCAAGCCCTGCCATAATCGAGATTATTCCAACAGCAACCAAAATCTCTAATAAAGTAAAACCCTTTTTCATACTAAACATATATGATTAATTAAAATTAATAACAAAACACTTATTTGTAGAGCAACTCACACCAACTCTATTTAAATAATCTGCTGGGCAACTAGTTCCACTTGTGTCTGTGGTATCTTCTAAACATGCTGCTAATACATAAGTCAAGTCACCGGTGTTATTATAGTAATACTTAAGACCAGTTGATGGATCTCCCGGAACCTCTGTTAAATAAACAGTGCTTCCTTCAGTAAACGAACTTCCCACAGTAAGACCATCATAAGTTGTGTTAGATGGAAACGACGGGGGAGAATGTGTTTGTTGATAAAGCTCTAAAGATTTCTCAATTGATCTCAAATCACTTTTTCTTTTTGCATCTCTACTCTTAACTCTGTAAGCCATCAGGTTTGGAACGGTTATTGCTGTTAGTGTTCCTATTATTGCAATCACTACTAGCAGTTCTATTAAAGTAAAACCTTTTTTTAGCATATTATTCAGTATACAATTTTCTTAAAAAAAATAAAAGATTGTCAACACCTAACTGATATTTTAAATTATATCTATCAATTAATCTTAAAACCTCAAATGATTTTTTAATCCCAACTATAGAGTTCTTATCGTTATTTAATAGTCTTATGCGTAAAGCATTGATTATATTCTTTATAAACAAAACAGCGTCATCTTTTTTTGCAAAAATAGGAAAGTTTGTAAAATCAGATAAAATGTGGTCTAAGTTTAAAACACTATTCTCTATTTTACTAACACTATCATTAATCTTAATAATTTTGCAACGTGATAAAACTGTTGGTAAAACAGATGAAACCGATGAACATATTAGTATGAAAATATTGGAGTTAGATTTTTCCTCCAATGTTTTAAGCATTGCGTTTTGAACCTCACTACTGGCATCACAAAAACCGTATAAAATAATCACTCTTGTCTCCTTAGTGTTTAGATTAAGACTTCTTCTGAGTACCTTCACTTGCTCTAATAACAGCTTATTGTTCTTACCTTTTGGTTTTATATAAAAGACAGATCCTTTGGATAACCCCTTTAACTTTAATAAAGAAGAAATATATTTTTTAGCATCGCTGTTTTTATTTACCTTTAGAATCACTGGTACCATATATTGTGATTACATTGTAACATAATCAATATTCATCTTGCATTTTGCTGTAATAACATTTACCATGAAATTATGGCATTTAGTTATCACAAAATACCACCAAAGCAACTCTTATCAGCATTAGTTCAGTTGGGATATGTTAAAGATATAGATCAACAAAAATACGAGATAGACAGTATTAAACTAAATATGCCAATTGATGAATACTTACTTAAAAATATTAATTTAAAAAAAACATATTTAGAACAAGCTATAAATAAACTATATAATCTTCCGTACATCAGCGTTCAAAGTTCTGTAACCGATCCTCAGGTACTTAAATTTATCTCTGAAGGTATAGCAAAACATTATAAAATAGTTCCCATCGCAATGAATGAAAACACGTTAATCGTTGCCACATCAAATCCTTTTGATTTTTCGCTACATGAATTTTTAGAAAATAAAACAAAAAAGAAGGTCTCTTTTATTTTTTACTATCCAGATCACATAGAAGAACTCATAAGCGCTTCCTACACGCAAAATATATCTCCAGAGGTAACAGAGGCTTTGGAAGAGTATCAAGCCACTCCATATGCAAAAAGTAGACAAAAGAACGTCGTTATTAAAGAGTCTCCTGTTGCTAAAATCGTTAACTCTATAATAGAGTTTGCTATGAAAGGTAGAGCTTCAGATATTCACATAGAGCCAGAAAAAAATAAGTCTCGGGTACGATACAGAATAGACGGAATTCTTTACGAAAAGTTATCACTACCAAAAGCGTTACACGACTCAATAGTGTCAAGAATCAAGATTTTGTCCGGAATGAAGATAGATGAAAAGAGAGTTCCTCAAGACGGTAGATTTTCATTCAAACTTGGACAAGACGAAATTGATCTTCGTGTCTCAACACTCCCAACAATTAAAGGTGAAAAGGTTGTTATGAGGTTATTAAAAAAAAGTGGAGGAATACCAACATTAACTGAGCTGGGGTTAAAAGGACCACAGCTAAAAGATCTGAAAGAGGCCATAAGCAAACCTTACGGTATTATTCTTATCACAGGACCAACTGGGTCAGGAAAAACAACAACTTTATACTCCATACTTTCTAAGCTTAATCAACCTGGGGTTAATATTATGACTTTAGAGGATCCTGTTGAGTATCAGATACCTGGAATAAATCAGGTTCAAATTAACCCTGCAGCAGGGTTAACCTTTGCTAACGGTCTACGTTCATTCTTACGACAAGACCCTAACATTATACTTGTTGGAGAGATTAGAGACTCAGAAACAACACACTTGGCTATTCAAGCAGCGTTAACAGGACATCTTGTTTTTTCAACACTGCACACAAACGATTCAGCCACAGCTATACCTAGGTTGGTTGATCTAGGAGGAGAGCCCTTTCTGATCTCCTCAGTTTTAAACGCTGTGGTAGCGCAAAGAATAGTAAGAAGAATTTGTCCTTACTGTAAAACAACATACGAGATTCAACCAGAGGTTGAAAAAGATATTATAAATGTTCTAGGAGATCTTCTTCCAAAAAAATACAAAGACTCACAAAAGATAACAGTTGCTAAGGGTAAAGGCTGTGACGAGTGTAATAATACAGGGTATCTTGGAAGAATAGGTATCTTTGAGGTTTTAAAAATATCTTCCACAATTAATAAAATGATTTTACAAGAAGCGTCTGCCAAAGACATAGAAAATCAAGCTAGAAAAGAAGGTTTGATAACAATGGAACAGGATGGATATTTAAAAGTTCTAGAAGGTGTAACTACTATAGAAGAGGTGTTAAGAGTTTCAAAAATATAAATTATGATAGACAAAATCATTCAAAAATCATTAGAAAAAAACGCATCTGATATACATTTAATCACAAAGTATAGGCCTTTTTTTAGAATCAACGGAAAACTTCTTAAAATGGATGAATTCCCAAATACTTTGTCTGCTAAAGATGTAGAAAACATCATAGCGAGTTTGATAAATCATAGACAACTAGAGGTCTACAAGGAAAATAAAGAATTAGATTTTGCTTATAGTTACCAGAACTCAAGATTTAGAATTAACATCTACACAGCTCAAGATAACCCTGCTGTATCTATACGAATCATACCTAAAAAGATAAAAACATTAAAGGAACTCT
The DNA here is from genome assembly GCA_027002315.1 of Candidatus Roizmanbacteria bacterium. Lineage (GTDB taxonomy): Bacteria > Patescibacteriota > Microgenomatia > UBA1406 > GWC2-37-13 > JALWZV01. Next base: position 4,054 of record JALWZV010000004.1, read on the forward strand.
TATTGCCAGAATCTCTTAATGAGGTCTCTACCTACAATTATGGTTTAGTTCTGGTCACAGGACAAACAGGACAAGGTAAGTCCACCACATTGGCATCTTTGATAAATGAGATAAACCTCTACCAGGCAAAACACATCGTTACAATAGAGGATCCAATAGAGTATGTATATGAAAAAGGAGCCTCTATTATCTCACAAAGAGAACTTATAACTGATACTTTATCATGGAGAAACGCTCTAAGATCTGTGTTAAGAGAAGATCCTGATGTCATATTGGTAGGGGAGATGAGAGATTTTGAAACAATACAAGCAGTGTTAACACTAGCAGAAACAGGTCACCTAGTATTTTCAACATTACATACTAGCTCAACCTCAGAAACAATTAATCGTATCGTTGATATATTTCCTCCTCACAAACAAAACCAAATTAAGACACAACTCGCATCTGTTCTAAAGTTAATAATCTCTCAAAAATTAATTCCAAAACAAGACGATATTGTGAGAATACCAGCAGTAGAGGTTCTAAAAAACACTCCAGCAGTTGCTTCTCTGATTAGAGAAGGAAAAACCCATATGATACAAAACATACTACAAACATCTGAAAATGCTGGAATGATTATTTTTGAAAAATACTTATTAAAATTATATAGAGAAGGAATGATTGCTGAAAGCACAGCTTTAGAATATGCTTTTAGACCAAGTCTAATGAAAAAAATAATTTAAACCCATAAGATTTATGTTTTTTAAATATAGAGCTATAAACAAGGACGGAAAAATATTTTCAGGAAAAATTAATGTAGAGAATAAAAAAGTTTTGATAACATATCTTAAACAAAGAGGTCTAACTCCATTTAAGATTCAAAAAGTTGATGCATCTAAATCTCTTCTCGGTTTTCTTTTCAATAGAATCTCATTTAACGATATAGTTTCCTTTACTAGACAGATAGCGATAATGTTAAATGCAGGTTTAACCTTGATAGATAGTTTAGAAATACTAAAAAAACAGCTTCAGAAACCAAAGATGATTGAACTGGTAAAAGATATTGATGAAGAAATTAAAAGTGGAAGTACTTTCTCATCTGCACTCAAAAAATATCCCGAATATTTTCCAAATTTATACATTGCATTGATAAAATCTGGTGAGGCTTCAGGAAAATTGAGCGAGATTATGATTAAGTTGTCTGATAACTTAGAAAAGTCTCAACAGTTTAAAAGTAAAATTAAGGGGGCGATGATGTATCCAATGATTGTTGTTATGGCTATGTTTGGAGTTATGTTCGTAATGATAACGTTTGTTGTTCCTAAGCTGCTTGGCTTATACAAGGATTTCAATATGAAGTTGCCTATGTCAACCAGAATTTTGATTGCACTATCTGATATCAGCATTAAGTTTTGGCCAATTATAGTTGGAGGTACACTCTTATCTTTTTACGCCATTAAAAAGTTCGCTAAAACACCAGATGGAAAAAGATTTATTGATAGTAATATGCTTAAAATACCGATAATCAATAATGTTATTGTTATGTCTTCATTAGTAAACTCAACTCGAACACTCTCAATACTGGTATCATCAGGTATCTCTATTTTAGAAGCGCTCTCTATAGTTATAGAAACAACTGGAAATATAGTGTATCAAGACGCATTTAAGAATGTGTATACGCAAGTAGAAAAGGGTATATCTATGGGAAGAGCTATGATGAACGAAGGTATATTTCCACCTATACTGATACAGATGACCATGGTTGGAGAGCAAACAGGACACCTAGATGAGACTATGGGTAGAATATCAGCTTATTTTCAATCCGAATCAGAGATAGCAATTAAGATGTTAACAACGTTAATAGAACCGGCAATTTTGTTATTCTTGGGTGCAGGTGTAGGTTTTCTGGTCCTTGCTGTAATAACACCAATCTATAATATTACAGCAGCCTTTTAAATACATAAATACTTAATAAAATCGCTTGACAAAGTAAACAATAATGTTCTATTATAAAAGTAACGTTAAACATTTCTAAAATACAAACATCTATGAGACTCAAAAAGGCAGGTTTTACATTAATAGAGCTGTTAATAGTAATTGCGTTGTTGGGAGCGTTAGCTGTAGGAATGATGGCTGCGCTTGATCCATTTGAACAGCTTAAAAAAGGAACTGACACAGGTATACGAAACACTGTCTCTGAGTTGCATGGAGGGGTTATTAGATATTACGCTGTAACACAGGGAGATATGCCATGGGATCCATCAGCAAGTGTTGGACCAATAAATGCTTTAAGTGGTTACAGCGATCCTTTAGGAATATATAAGATTGTAAATGCAGGAGAGCTAAAGCCAGATTTTTCAAGCTTAGCCGCCAATCAGTTAGAGAAAATAACTGTTATTGGTACTGGTGAGAGTGCAACGGTATGTTTTAAACCAGAATCAAAATCATTCAGATCTGATCCTAACACTAAGTATAATGCCTCAGGAACTGTTGTAGGTACAGGTACAAGCAACTGTGCTGAGACAAATTCACCCAACTTTAGTTGTTACTGGTGCGTTGAATAAAGATAAGTGAAAAAGTGTCTAAGAAGAATTTTTAGCTCATCTTTTTTTCTTTTAATTCTATTACCTCTAATTATCTACTCATATTTTCAGATATCTCATCTTTTTGGAGGAGATTCTGCGGAATACGCAACCATTGCAGAGACCTGGAGTATTCCTCACCCGCCAGGATATCCCCTATACTCATTATTATCTAATGCTTTACGTATAATTTTGCCAATTAACCATTTTATTATTTATAATAGTCTTTCTTTCATACCTATACTCCTTTCTGGAATAGTTATTTATCTTATACTGAGAAAGCTAAAAATTAACAAAAACATAGCCATCTTCTCTTCACTGTTCTATTTCTTTCTATTACCGGTTTGGCTGTATGCAGAGGTCCCAGAGGTATTTGGACTAAATAATTTAATTATTAGTTTAATTATGTATGAAACTATTCTGTACAAAAAAACACACAAAATTATTCATAAAACACTTTTGCTTTTATTAATAGGATTAGGTTTCACTCATCATCACACATTTATTTTGTTTATTCCTGGACTAATTGTTGTGTTTTATAAAGAAGTAAAGAATAACTTACACATAAAATCGGTGGTGAAAAGTTTGTTACTAGTACTAGCTCCATTCACTATTTACTCTTACTCAATAATAGCAAGCATCTTTAACCCTCCAATAGACTGGGAAAACTCCAAAACAATCAGTGGACTCATTAGAATGTTTGGAAGGTTGTCATATGGAGGAATAAAACCATATGCTTCCTCTGTGCCAAGTATGATCAACCAATACCTGAGCATGTTTATGTCTCTCCTTATCTCTATTTGGGATTTTAGAATAATAGGAGCCATATTTATAATATTAGGGTTGATTTATCTACACAAAACAAAAAGGTGGATCGCTTATTATTTTTACATAACAATTGGACTATACTTGACTTTCTTATTTATACTTAACTTTCCTCTAAATAACTCATTTGGTATGGCGACGTCGGAGAGGTTCTTAATCGCATTTTATCTTCTACTTATTATTCCATTTGCAGCAGGAGTAGCGTATCTGTTTTCTATTTTACGTATAGGTACAAAGTTCAAAAATAGCATCTTTTTTATAACTCTTGGTTTTATCTTAGTCTTCCATTTTTTTATTTCTTTAAAAACTGTTAAATACGTTCCAAAGATAAAAAACTTTGACTATCTTGCTCAAGACATATTAAAAACACCATCTCGTAACTCTATTATGACACTTAGTGCTGATAACACTCTTTTTACCGTAAGCTATTATTATTTTGTTAAAAAAATAAGAAATGACGTAAGATTCATATTTCTTGGACTTACATCCCGTCAGTATTACCGAGACAGAGTTGCCTCAACTTATCCTAATATTAATATTAAGTGTAAAACCCCCAAGGAATTTGTTAAAAATAACTCTTCCTATAACATATTCTCAGATGCTCCTTTAAAAAATGCTGGGTTGTGGGTACCTTATGGTCTGTTATGGAAGTATTACCCTGACAAAAAAGATTTAAATAAGGATATGAACAAAATTATAAAAACGAATGAAAAATTTTGGAAAACATACCATATACCAAGATTAACAAACCAAGAAACAGAGATTGTCCATCTTAAAAGTTTACAAGATTATTACTTGGACAAACTTATGTACTACATATACTTTCTTTTTACTCAAAATCGGATGAAGTTAGCTTTTGAAAAGATAGAGCTTGTATTAGATGTTAATCCTAAATTTAGTCCCATCTTACGTCTCATAGATAACATGATAGAAAACACATCATGCTCAAAGCTTTCCAAAAATACTTATTTAAAAGAGAATCGATTACCTAAACTGGCAAAAATCATTTTTTCAAAGTGTAAACATAGATAACTTCATAGGGGTTGTTTTTATATTTTATGTTATAACTCAATTTATAATGAGAATTGTGTTCTATTACATCTTGAAATATATCCATTAATCTCCAGTCAAAAACTAGGGTATCTATTTTCCCTTTTTTAATCATATTCGAAACAGTTTTCGTTTTTGCATTAATCCAATCATAGTCATTTTTTTTACCCTTTAATACTCTTATGAACATAAATGGGTCATAGTAATCATTGACTATGTTTTTACCCGATATAACAGCAAAATATCCAGAAGAAAGTATGTCTTTTCCAGGCCTGCTTTCCAAGAAGGATTTAATTTTTTGTGTATTTTTCACATCATAAGGATTACTTGTATAGAGAACATCGCTTTTTATCGTCTGAAAGGTAAAAAGTATCGAAACAGAAGAAAGGAATAAAATTATAATAAGCACCACTCTTAAAGATGTTCTTATCTTAATCTTTTTTTTCAAAATTAAAATATATATTCCATACACAAAAGGTAATGGATATAAGAAATTGACAGGAGAAAGAACGTAAGCAAATGTTCCATCAGATAATAAAGAAAATATGTTTATGTAGTAAAAAACCTGCAATATAAAAGGTAAGGTTTTCAAATAACTCTTTAT
>JALWZV010000005.1 GCA_027002315.1 Candidatus Roizmanbacteria bacterium
TTATAACACTATAACTCTAAAAGATTAAGATCTATTCTTTTTTTCAAATCTGTTTTTATCCCGACCATAGAGTTTACTTTTTACCATTTTTTCCCATTCTTTTGACAAGTCAATTCCTTGAGAGTTTGCCAAACATACTACAGTAAAGATAATATCTGTCAACTCCTGACCTAGGCTATTCTTTTTTTCACCTTTCTTTTTCTTCTTTATTCCATAAAGATCATTTATCTCACGAGCTAGTTCACCTGTTTCCTCAATTAATCTAGCTAAAATCTCATAAGAAGGCCAATACTGTGGATTAAATTGCCCCGTCCACTTATCTACATCTCTTTGTATCTTTTTAAAAGACATATTACTGTGCGCTAGGATGGATTCGAACCATCGACATCCACTTTATAAGAGTGGCGCTCTGCCGCTGAGCTACTAGCGCAAGAGTAAGCTATTATATCAAATATACCCTACCCTGTAAATTTAGAACAAACCTAATAAAACATTGTAAACCCTAAGAGTAAATAACACAACAGCCTTATATATTGGGTTTAAATATTCAACTTTTTCTATATAATATTTCTATGAAGGTTGCGTTAGTTCATGATCAATTGCAAGAATTCGGTGGAGCTGAACGTGTTTTGGTGTCTTTAATGAAAATCTTTCCGAATGCAGACATATTCACATCTCTCTATAACCCTAAATCACTGGGTATTCATGCCAAAGAATTTAAAAATAAAAAAATACACACATCATGGGCTGATAAATTCTTTCTTACTAAACGGTTTTACTCGCCACTTCGATTCATAACTCCTCTAATCTGGGAGTCACTTGATCTCTCACAGTATGATTTAGTTATATCCTCATCTGGATCATATATGTCAAAAGGTGTTATAACAAGACCAGAGACTTTACATATTTGCTATCTGCATCATCCTCCACGCTACCTGTATTACTACGAAACAGCAAGAGAATGGAAAAAATATGCTTTGATCAGAGCTTATGCCTACTGGATAAATAATAAACTAAGAATGTGGGATTATTTATCATCACAAAGACCAGACTTTATAATAGCCAACTCAATCGAGACAAAAAAAAGAGCTGATAAATTTTATCGTCGAGATGCATCAGTGATTTATCCTCCTGTTAAAATCCCAACTCAAATAACAAACTCAAAAACCAAAGATTATTACATTACCGTGTCTCGTTTAGCACGAGCAAAACACATTGATATCGTTATTAAAGCAGCTAATCAACTAAAGATTAAGCTTAAAATCATAGGTAGTGGCCGAGACTACAAATTCCTCAAATCTATGGCTGGACCAACCATCGAGTTCTTAGGACATGTTACAGACAATGAGCTGGAAGACCTATATTCTGAGGCAAGAGCATTCTTGTTTGCATCAGTAGATGAAGAGTTTGGAATAGCACCAGTAGAAGCTTTGGGTAGAGGATTGCCTGTTATTTCCTTCGCGTCAGGAGGAACCATTGAATACATAGAAGAAGATAAAAATGGGTACCTATACAACACACTTTCACCTAAATCATTAAGTGAAAAAATAGGGAGATTAGAAAAATTAGAACCTAACCGATATCAACAAATGAGATCTAACGCACGAAAAACAGCAGAAAAGTTCTCAGAAAAAAGCTTCACGTCTCAAATTAAACAATTTGTACGTGAAGCCCTCTCTAAAAAAAGAATAATTTAATCCTTCACTCTGTGTATCCACATATACACAACTTGATCACCTGCTATCCAATATGTCTCGGCTCCTGCGTTCAGTTCAATCAACCCTGAGTTATCATGAAAAGTTGTATTATGCAAATGCAGTTCAAACTTTTGACCATCAGATACTTTTATCATTAACTCACCTACTTTTTGTAAAGTGGCTTTAACTTGTTTATACATCAATAATCACCTCCTTTCTCAATTACCATAAACCATTTAACTTCATAAAACATTGACTATAGAATACTTCCATATGCTGATTTCTAGCTGACAGTAACACCATTCTATCATAGCTTCCGGGTTGAAACCACACAGAGATATTCTTGTTTTTAAGACCATCTATTACTTTTTTAGAAATCGTTGGAGGCACTACAAAAATCAAAAGAATATTTTTACTATCAATCTTACTTAAAAAATCATCAACAGACTTAAACAGTTTTTTATTTTCCACAACTCCACCCTTAGGACTAACCCCGTTTACTTTATAACCTTGATGTAAAAGTGTTTTAAAAATACGCGCTCCATATTTCTGAGGATTTAATGAAACTCCAACTATACCAATAGAAACTTTCTTAAAGAAATTTCTCATCTCTATACTTAAAGGACAATTCTTGTAAGGATTATTTGGGTTTATATCAGCAACGATACATTGTTCTTTTTCCTTGCGACTTGGACAAAATTTCCTGCCATAAAAAATTAGTCTTAAAGAAAAATTTCTCCACTCTTCTCTAGGGATTAAACTTTTTAAATCTTGTTCTATCTTGTCTGGATTACTGTAATTAGTCAACGCTAATATCTGAGATAAGCGAATTACATGCGTATCAACAGCTATGCCCTCATTTTTCCCACTAATCTCAGACAACACAACATTGGCCGTTTTTCTACCCACTCCAGGTAAAGATAACAAATCCTTAAATACAAAGGGGACCTTTCCATGATATTTTTCTGAGATTATCTTTGCAGAA
>JALWZV010000006.1 GCA_027002315.1 Candidatus Roizmanbacteria bacterium
TTACAAAATTAAGAACGAAGGACGGTACCTAACAAATTTACAAAAAGAAAACTTCACCTCCAAAATACTAAAAAATAATCCAAATTTAAAGATTAAAATTACTCAAACTAGAACACACGGAAAAATAAATATTAAGATTTATGGAAATCTTAAAAAGACAACAAGAGAAATCAAAAAACTACTTACAAAGTTAGCTTCCTAATCTTGCATACTACTTGCAAAAGGGTTCTTAATCCATCCTACACTTCCAGGTGGATAATATCTGTAAAAAACCAATCCTATTATATGCTGTATAGGAATAGGACCAAACTCCCTGGAGTCCGAAGATCTTGGTCTGTTATCCCCCATAACAAAAACATAACCAGGAGGAACGACAACTGGAACTCCTTCTTTTAGATAATGTCCTTCACCTTGCCATGTATTTGTTTTAACCGAGATATATGGCTCAACCAACAACTCTCCATTGAGATAAACGTTTCCGTTTTGAACCATTATCTCATCACCTGGTAAACCTATGATTCTTTTAATGTAATCAATATCTGGATTATTAGGAGATTGTAAAACGATTACGTCTCCTCTTTTTGGACCTCTTATCTTATAGGTTATTTTGCTTGTTAAGATATAATCTCCGTCTTTAAATGTAGGAACCATTGAGATACCCTTGACTTGATTTGGCTGAAGTATAAATAAATAAACAACCATGAATAAAGAACCGACAAACACAACGGTCTCCAAAATATCCATAACAAAATCTATAATGGACGCAATTACTCTCATAATTTTCCATTGTAGTGAATCGTCGAATAAGTAGCAAGAGAAAATCTAATTTACATATAAATTAAATGTTATAATATTACGAGCTCATGTAGCTCAGTTGGTTAGAGCGTTCCGTTCACATCGGAGAGGTCCCTGGTTCGAGTCCAGGCATGAGCACAAAACCTACAGGTTAAGTGATTGAGCAACGTTTTTCATGGAGTTCAAACACACCTCAATAAATTTGTCTAAAGGAATATCAAGACCATCTTTTCTTTCACACATTGCGACACTCTCTCTTCTTGTTCCAGCTGCAAAATTAGGAGATTTCTTAAACTTTTTTAACACTGATTTTAACTTTACATCAGCTAATTTCTTAGACGGATACACTAAAGCTACAGCTGTAATTAGACCAGTTAAACTATCTGCACAAAAAATTGCCCACTGGGCCTGAGTTTTTGGTTTAACACCTGTTATCTCTGGAGCATGTGATTTTACAACCTCATCTACCTCTTTAGATATACTTAAACCATATTTGCCTAAAACTTCCTTTGTGTTTTTCGGATGTGATTTTTTATACTCTCCACTGTAGTCTATATCGTGAACTAATCCTGCCAACATCCACCCATTTTTTGAAAGATTAGAACACAACTTTCCTTCTTGACTTAAAAAGTCATAAATTCCACCCATGCATGCCTCAAGCGCTAGAGAGTGACGAAATACATTATCTTCTAGCTGGGATTTTAAAGCTTGAATGTATTTATCTCTATTGTCATTCATAAAAATATCATCATCACTTACACCTTAAACAATATCTTGCCTCTGGAACCAACTTTAGTCTCTCAGGAGATACCTCTTGTCCACATTTTTCACATATGCCATATTTACCATTTTTAACTTTTCTTAAAGCGTGATTAATCTCCTTTAGGTTTCTTTCAAGCAACTCTATCTTCGCAGCCACATCTTCATGTCCTATCTCTTCTCTTGCATCTGTGTCAGTAGCAGCATTATCTATAGCATGATCAGGGTCAGCAAAAGGATCGCTTTGTTTTAAATTATCAATTATCTTTGTTAACCTCTCTTTTTTGTCTTTTAGCTTTAATTCTAGTTCTTTTTTTAAATTTTCTGATATTTTTCTTTGCATAATAAATTACACCTTGCCTCAACTTAGACAAATTTATAACAATCTCCGTCCTAAAATAATAAACAAAATAAATAGTAAAAGTCAAGAGAAGTATTAGTGATACTAGTATATTAAAACTTGCATGAAAAAGGTACATCTTATTTTCCTTAAAAATATCAAAACTCGAATACACCAGAGATAGATACCATAAGAAAAAGAAAAAGCTCATACCACTTCTTAACCTTTCTCTTCTTACTGCATACAAAATTTTTTGAGAAATTACAGCTCCTATAAAAAACAAGACAGACTCGTACAGCGCAACTGGTAATCTTGCACCATCATATCCAACGTAATGGATAACCAATGGAATATTCGCTTTCACACCAACCTCTGTTGCTGCAAAAAATGCCCCCAACTTTCCAAATGCTAGAGCTAAAAACATTCCAGAAACAGCATAATCTACAATATCTATAAATGATTTTTTTAAAAAGATGAGGTAAATATAAGTAAACAACAACGACCCAGCAATAAAACCATATAAAGAAATACCAGGATAACCATTTATTAAAATAAACTTTATAAAACTGAATCCAAACTTTTGAAAATGCAGTATTACATACGTTAATCTTCCAAAAATTAATCCGCCAAATAAACTAAAAAAAAGCGTGTCAAAAATCTCCTCCTCTTTATAAGAAGTTATTTGAATATTCTTCCACAGCCAAAAACTTCCCCAAAAAAAAGCTAAAACCAAAAATATTCCAAAGGTATAAAAACGCAGATGTCCTACAGAAAATAAAATTGGAATCATATAATCATTGATTATATCACAATTAATAAATCTTATCCCACTCTTCTAGTTCTAAACCTCTAACAGTGTTTTTTTCTATCAACTTATATCCATCTTTCATTAAATACTTTTTATAATTACATCCATGTATCTCTGAGGTATAGGGAATGATAACTATCCTGTCTGGGAGTGAGTCGTTAGTTGCTATTTCTTTCAACCCTTTAATCTTCACCCTGTCACCAAGGTAATAAGTAAGCGGATCAGATGAAGATTTAATCATATAAACCTCATTTGTGTGTATGTTTTTAGATAATTTTTTCCAGTCTTCTCTATGAAACTGCGGTATTAACAGATAGGTAAGAGAGAAAACTAGAAAACCGCTCACAATTATGTATTTTAATTTTGCATTTTTATACAAACTCAGAACATAAGACAATATTATGATTAAGTATTGTAATCTAAAATATTGGAGCATTGGGACAAAGAAAGAAACAAAAAATACCAAGGTCACAACTAAGATAAAGATTTGCACTAAAATATTTTTCTTTTTCAAAAAAAACAGAAAGAAGATAAAAAAAGACCACAAAAACGCAACGCTCCAATAAATTATTTTAGGATAAAAGCTTATACGACCGATAGCAAACTTTATAAAAATTAAGGTAAGGTTTTTCAGATTAGATCTTCCTAAAACTAAAGACCAATTTTTAACCATAGACAAAGATTCTTGTGAGTGAATGACCTGTTTTAGAAATAGCGGTACGATTATAATACTGGTTGATATTTGAGTTGTTAAAGAGTAGATAAGACTTCTCCATCCTTTCTTGATTAATATATACAACTGCATAATAATTGCAATAAAAATAGAGCCGTAAAATGATAAAAACGCAAGAGATAAGAACATTCCTAATAAAAATTCATCGTGTTTTTTTCTGAAGTTGGAGTTTAAAACCCTTAAAAAATAAAAAAGTGAGATTGAGACGAACATAACCGACAACATATACATTCGAGCTTCCTGAGAGTAGTAAATTATTAAAGGATTAAATAAAAAAAATACTGCTCCCCACACAGCACATTTTTTACAGCTTAAAGAAATTGAGTTATAAACATAAAATCCTGCAATAAGACTAAATAAGATAGAGGGAGATCTCAATGAAATCTCGGAATAACCAAAATAAGTTGTCCACAATCTTAATATTAAGTAGTACAAAGGTGGGTGAAAATCGTAAGGAGAAAACTTAGTTATTATCTCAATAAGGTTAAAAGATTGAACAACCTTCGCTGTTACCGCCTCATCTAACCAAAGTGACTGATTTAGAAAAATAAGACGAACTAAAAAGGCAAGGCTAAAAATAATAAATAATTTATATTTTTTAAAAAGGAGGGAGAGTGATTTCATTAATACGATTTTAACAAATACTAAATTACTTTAATACGTCATCTCTCTTCCTGCTTGATTATCAAAAAAAAATCTTGTTATACTAAACTTTATGACGAAAAAAAGTCTTCATAGTTTAACCTTGTTTTTTATCGTTTTACTAGGTTTAGGATTAAGACTTTATGGAATAGACTGGGACTCGGGATTTCATCTTCACCCAGATGAGAGAATGTTGATTATGGTTGCCGATAAAATACACTTTTTTTCTCAACTAAATCCTCACTTCTTCAACTATGGATCATTACCAATTTATATATTAAAAAGTATCTCCCAAATAATCGATACTCTTTTTCACTCTCAATACGCTAACTATGATAATATGCTGTATATTGGCAGGATTTTATCAACACTTATTGATACAGCTGTAATAATCTTGATTTACAAAATATCTTATCTCGTTGCTACACACCTAAAACTTGATTATAAAAATGCTAGAAAAGTATCAATATTTTCATCTCTTTTCTATGCGATAACTTTCTTCGCTATTCAAAACTCAAACTTCTTTGTTGTTGATGTTTTTTTAAACTTCTTCTCTACTCTACTAGTTTATGAAATTATTAAAGTTCTAATAAATAAAAAGATTTCATACTCAAAACTTGTCCTTATTGGAATAATCTCAGCTGCAATTCTCACAACAAAAGTATCAGGAGTTGTGTTTGTAGGCATGGCGGGTTTAACAATTATGATTATATCTCTAGTGCAATATAAAGAACACCGAGTATTAAACTTTATAATCAATACCTTTGTTTACGGATTCTCAGCGATCTCCTTTAGTTTTATCTTTATGCCCTATGCCTTTTTAAATCACCAAAAATTTATTAGCGATATTCTTGCTCAGTTAAAGATGAACTCTAATCCCTACATCTTTCCTTATACTTTACAGTATGTTGGAACAACTCCTTACTTATACTACTTAAAAAATATTTTTATCTGGGGTATTGGACCAGCCATATCACTGCTTTCAATTACAGGTCTTTTCTACCTAATCTACGACCTGAGATTAAAAATAAAAGAAGTTAAACACTCTGGAATTATTGTCTTTTTACTGAGTTATTACCTACTGTATTTTTTACTAATAGGAAAGTCTGCGGTCAAGTTTATGCGCTATATGTTACCTCTATATCCTTTTCTAATAATTTTGGCTGGGTACGGAATATGGAGAATACAAAGTACAAAGTTAAAAACAAAATTTATTGACATTCAAACATCAATCTTATTCGCTCTAATATCAATCGCTTTTTTATGGACACTGAGCTTCCTTCATATTTACACAACATCAAATACTCGAGTTCAAGCGACCGTGTGGATAAACCAAAACGTTCCCGAAGGAAAAACATTGGCGGTCGAACACTGGGATGATAGGTTACCTATTTTTTACAATAAAGATTACAAATTTGAGGAGCTACAATTATATAATCTCCCAGACAATGAAGAAAAATGGAGTATCGTCAGCAATCAATTATTAAACACAGATTATATTATAATCGCCTCAAACAGGCTTTACGTTCCGCTTCAAAGACTATCAGACTGCAAAAAATACAAAGTGTGTTATCCAAAAACAGCTCACTATTATCAAACCCTATTTAATGAAGGAGCTGTTAAGACCAAATATGGAATAATTCATTTTAAAAAGGTTGCTGAGTTTACAGACTACCCTACTCTTAAATTCGGAGGTGTAAAATGGGTAATTAAAGATGATAAAGCAGATGAGTCATTTACCGTATACGACCATCCAAAAATTATGATTTTTAAAAAGACTGTTTTTTAATTTAAAGACTTCAAAACCTTTTTTACCAAAAAATGGAGTTGTTTGTTATTTAATTTTAAGGCATCAGAGATCTTCCACCATTTGGCTTCAATTATTTCTTTTCCATCTATCTTTAGTTTATCTTCATTTAGTGCCTTTGCTTTGCACTCAAGGTAGATAAAATGTTTCTTTGTGTGAAAACTCCTTGGGAAAATATCCTCAAAAAAAGTTATTACTCCTTCGTATTTAACATCTAGTCCTACCTCCTCCTTAACCTCTCTCACAAGAGCACTCTCTATACTTTCACCAAACTCTATATGTCCTCCTGAGACCAACCATATCTTCCCTTTCTCCCATTTTGGAGACCTAATTAACAAAACCTCTCCTTTAGAGTTAAATATAAACGCACCAACCACAACCTCAGGATGTTCAGATTTCATATGTATTTAATACTAAATTATTACTTATTAATTTCAAGCATCCTCACAATCATTACTTTTTGTATCTCAGGGCTATCTTTAATATGCTTTATATAATAATCTTTATCTACATATTGACTGGGTAAAACACGATCAATAAAAAGCTTCCCATCCAAATGATCCATTTCGTGAAGAATAACCCGGCCCAAAAGTCCGTCGGCCTTTAAGGTAAACATCTCCCCTTTTTCATCATAGGCTTGAATCTTAACTACACGAGGCCTTTTAACAGGAGCAAAGATCTGAGTTTTGGCTACACTTCCACAACCTTCCCACATCACAACTTCCTCTCTCGATTTATAGATAATTTTAGGATTTATATAAACTCTCAGTTTGTCACCCTTACCAATATTTCGAGCGGGAGTATTTCTCACAAAACTCATAAAAATACGATAATTTTCTCCCAACTGCGAGGCAGAGAGCCCCACAAGTATAGTCGAATTAAATATATCTTTCATGCTCTTGATAAGGGTATTAATTTTAGAGTTCAGTGGAAAAGTAATATTTTTACTTTTTAATCGTAATCTGCTGTCACCAAGTGGAATCAAGGTAAGTTTGTTTTTACTCATAACGTCTCTATATTAACATAATTATCGTAATTTTCATAACTACGTATAATAAACCTGTGTTAAAATAATTTAAGATGTTTAAAAAACTTCTTAATAAGAATCCCCTATTCTTTGCCTTCCTTTTCCCTGCCTTAGTTGATGGTATCATCACTCTCGTCGGTCAAAGTAGCGACTATTGGCAAGGAGTAAAAGTTGTTAATGAGGCAAGTCCTGCTTATTACTTTCTTCTTATCTCTCCTTGGTTCTATATTTTAGGTGGCGTCATTTGGTTTGCATTCTGGTACCTTATCTTCAAAAAAGTGAAAGACTCTGTTAAATTTTTCTTTATGTTTTTGTTTATCGCCGGACATTCCTGGGGATCAAGCACCTGGATTATGAAGATGTTTAGAGATAATCATATTTATACTTTAGACAACCGCCTCTCAATAATCTTTGCTTGGAGTTTATTGATTGTCTATTTTTCCTTAATCGCTCTTTTTGCAAGTTATTGCCTTGAAATATATACTCAATCTCAAAAACACTAAAGAGTTTTATTTTCATCAAGCACTTTCTTATATCCTCCGCAGCCTTGGTTTAACCAAAAAGCAACGCGACCAACAGTCGTTGTTGAAACGCCAAGCTTATCAGCTATCTTTTTATAAGACAATCCTTTTTTTAAGAGTCTTGCCATCTCTAAACGATTAGCAAACTCCTCTATCTCTTTAACTGTCATTAAATCTCTTAAAAAAGCTATCATCTCCTTTTCTGTTTTAAGTTTAAGAAGACTTTTTATTAAAAGCTTCTCTTTTGCATTTCTCGGTTTAAACCTCATCATAATAAAATTATTATATCAAAATCCTATTTCACCTATTTAGTTGAAGAATTACAACGTAGAGCAACATATTAAGTTTAGCGTGTAACAATAATAGAATCTTTCATCTGCGAAGGAAGAAAAGTAAGAGCACTTTTTATTTCTTCAACTTTTCTCTGAAAACGCCCCGCTCTTTCGGTAATCTCTTCCCTTTTTTCTGGATTTTCAGAGATAGTATTTCTATTAGGATAATAAACTACAATTTCCACCTGAATTTGTTGACTAGAAGATGGTGCTTTCCCAAAAAAACCTATAGGAATAGAAGTTGTTCTTAAATCTCCTCTCTTTGTTAGCTCTACATTTAGGCGATAACTAAATTTAGAGCCGTCTATTTGATGTCTTGTTGGAGCTATTAACTTTAATGATACATCCATACCTTCTATCCTTCCAATAGCTGCCTCCAAAACATCGTTGTCACGCTCATAAAGTCTAGAACTCCTTTGAAGTAATTTTTTCATTATATCATGAGCTGTAGGTTGTCTTCTAACAACTCTTTTTCTTATAAGTCCTTCTCGTGTTTCAATTGGTAATACTTCTACGCCAACGCTTTCTAAAGCTCGAACAACATTATTTATTGGCAAATCCACCTGCAACCGAGTACGAGCATCTGTTTCCTGCTGCGTTTTAATCGGCACAAGCACCACTCCAGCCTTAATGGGACTATTTAAAGGCAATAGTTGTTGTGATTGTCCTAATTTCCCTTCCTCAAATTGTGCAAAGTTACTTATAAGTTCTGGTTTACGTAATGTCATCCAATCATTCATTCTCGAGTTTGGAACACTCTTAACCTCTCTCCCTCCAGTCTCTCCCTCAGTCAACCTAATTAAATCACCACCTAAAAAATAGGTAACTATTGATGGAAAAGGACTGGTATTTTCTTTATGTCTTGCTCCTTCACCACCTCTTGCTACCGCAGTTTTTTTAATAAAACTCTCAACATTCGCATCCTCTCCTTCCATATTTTAAATATAACACTACTTGTCTTTATTTTCAAATTTAACCTGATGTGTTATCTTTATCTTCAATATGTTTAGTATAAGCAAGCAATAGGTTAGAATTAAGGGAAAAGGGTGGGATTGGTCAAGTCAACCTTCCAGCTTTAAAAATTAAGACTGTGTTGGAT
>JALWZV010000007.1 GCA_027002315.1 Candidatus Roizmanbacteria bacterium
ACCCTAATTACCCCGCCTGCAGAAGCTATCGCTTCAGCGATTGCGGGCAGGTATTGAATGTTAAATGTATTAATTTTAAATGTTTAAAACATTAGTTCATTAGAAATTGATTCAAAATTAGAAATTAGAAATTCATTCATCATTCTTCAATCATTTAAGGTTTGTTTCTTGTAATTTGGAACTTGTATTGATTATTCCATTGCTTTTACAATTCTCTCTATCGCAACATCAAATGCTGCCTGTTTGAGCGGGATGTTCTTATTCTTGCTCTTTTTCCACACATCGTCGAATGCTTTTTCCATAATTTCCTTGAGTTTTTCGTTAACCTCGTCTTCACTCCACCAATATCCCTGCTTACCCTGGACCCACTCTAGATATGAAACAGTTACACCTCCAGCATTGGCCAACACATCTGGGATAATAATTACGCCCTTTTTAGATAAGTAGTCATATGCTTCCTTTGTAATCGGACCATTAGCCATCTCCACTATTATCTTTGCTTTTATTTGCTTCATATTGTCTTTATTAATAACATTCTCAAGAGCTGCTGGAACTAAGATATCAACTGGAAGTGTTAGGATATTATTTTTCTCAATACTCTTTCCGTACTTAATATCGCACACTGACCCTTTACAATAACATCCAGCAACTGTACCCTTTTCTCTCTTACAGTTCAACGTTGCATCTGGATCCAATCCATCTTGAACATAAACCGCCCCTTTACTATCAGAAACAGAGACTATCTTTAATCCTAACTCGTGTGCAAGTTTAGAAAAATAATACCCGACATTACCAAAACCCTGGACGGCTACCGTCAATTCGCTTGTTTTAAAAGCGACAAAATTTTTAGTCGTTGACTTATTGAGTTTCGAAAGGAGCGCCTTCAAAACTATCACTCCTCCTCTACCAGTTGCAGAAGTTCTTCCTAAACTACCCCCTCTTTCAACAGGTTTTCCCGTAATTACAGCTGGTTCTTTTCTACCAACAACCTTCTCATACTCATCGTGCATCCATGCCATAATAGTAGGATTTGTGTTCACATCAGGAGCAGGAACATCCTTATCTTGTCCAATAAAATGCGCAATCTTTTTTATATACTCTCGTGACAACCTCTCAAGTTCGCTTTTAGATAACTCCTTAGGGTTGACCATCACTCCACCCTTGCCTCCGCCGTATGGAATTCCCACAACAGCGCATTTAACACTCATTAAAGTTGCCAAGGCTTGAACCTCTTCCCGACAGGTATCTTGATGAAACCTTATTCCACCTTTATACGGACCTAATACGCTATTGTGTTGTATCCTCCAACCCTTAAAGACCCTCTTTGACCCGTCGTCCATAGACACAGGAAAAGAAAACTCATGTACCATCTCAGGTTGAATCAACTTATCAATAACAAATGCATCTAGTCCCAAGCTTAATGCTGTTGATTTAATAATGCTTTGAGCTGACTCAAGCATCTTTTTCCCCTCATTTTTGTTTTTCATATTTGTTTAAAAGATAAAAATTAATAATTGCTATCATTTCTCCATTTTTCTACATCAAGCGCAGCTTGAACTCCCATTCCAGCAGCTGTTGATGCTTGCTGGTAAGCATAATCAACACAATCACCCGCAGCAAAAACACCACTTACCGAAGTTTGCTGTGGATAACGGTAGTCAAACTTCGGAATTTCTAATTTCAAATTTTTAATTTTTAATTCATTCTCGATTTCTTCTTCCTTCTTATTTTTAAGCTTGAGGATTGAAAACCGAAGATTTTCCATTGCTATTCTTGACGTTGTGACTATGTATCCCTTCTTATCAAGAAGTATCTGATCTTTAAACAAATCTGTGTCTGGTTTATGTCCTATGGCAATAAAAAGTCCATCCAACTTTAAAATTTCTTGTTTCGAATTTTTAACTTTTACCCCAGTACCAGTTCCAACATTAGTTGGAGCGGTACGGGGTAACCCTGAACCGTCAGCCTTTTGGCTGTCTGGTTTACGGGTTAATTTAACCCCTTCTACTCTGTTTTCTCCTAAAACCTCATCAACAACAGAGTTCCACACAACCTCAATTTTAGGATGATTTAATACCCTATTCTGCATAATTCTCGAGGCGCGAAGTTTATCACGTCGATACAGAATGTAAACCTTTTTAGCGAACTTTGTTAGAACAAGAGCTTCTTCACAAGCACTGTCTCCTCCTCCCACAACACCGACTATCTTATCTCTGAAAAAAAATCCATCACAGGTTGCACAAGCAGAGACACCTTTCCCTCTTAATCTTTGCTCGGACTCTAACCCTAACCACCTAGCTTTAGCTCCTGTAGCTATTATTAAGGACTCGGCTACATACTCCACATCTCCAACATATACTTTAAAAGGATGTGTTGATAGATCTACTCTTGTTACATTATCATCTATTATTTTAGAACCGAATTTTTCAGCTTGTTTTCTAAAATTATCGATTAAATCGCTCCCAAGTATTGAGTCGTGGCCTGGAAAATTCTCTACCTCTGTTGTAAGCATGAGCTGACCTCCTGGCGGAGATCCAGCAAGAATTAATGGAGATAACTCTCCACGTGATGTGTATAAACCAGCAGATAAACCAGAAGGTCCACCTCCTATAATGACTACTTTATATTTATTCATAAATATAGATTACTTATAACTTAATAATTGCCTGAACCATCTTGTCTATGGTTTGTTTCTGTTCTTTTGGAACCAAACGACATATATCTGAGATAACAATCTCCTTAGCTAAACCATCTATTGCTTTCTTTACTGCAGTGATTTGTTGAAGTATATCTACACATTCTCTTTCTTCCTTTGTCATTCGCTCAATACCTCGAAGTTGGCCTACTATACGATTTATTCTTTTATTAAAATCTTTCATAAGCTTAAGACATACTGGGTAGTAGTATGTACTATGTTAGTATATACTGAAAGCATAAAATTGCAAGTACATAATAAATAATAAATTCCAATGTTTCAAACATAAACAGAATTTTTAATTTTTAATTTCAAATTCTCCCGCCTGCAGAAGCTATCGCTTCAGCGATTGCGGGCAGGTATTGAATGTTAAATGTATTAATTTTAAATGTTTAAAACATTAGTTCATTAGAAATTGATTAAAAATTAGAAATTAGTAATTAGAAATTACTCTTTCACGTCATTGCGAGCCTACCTACCGCAGGCAGGGAGCGAACGGAGAGAGCGACGTGGCAATCTCCGCCGTTATGATAAATAAAAACTGTAGGGGTCGACCAATGTGTCGACCCGTCAATCAACGAGGTCAATTAATAGATTTGATTTAGCACGTTATCGCTTACTCGCAGTGACGTGTTAAACAATATCAAAACCTTCAAGGTTAAAGAGGATTCCGACCTGTCGGAAGACGGGAAAACCTTGAAGGTTAATTTAAGGCAAACCAGGTCACGCTCCGCGTGACAAAATACTAGATACAAAATACTAAATACCCGATATTATTTTACTTCCCAAGTGTTTTTAAGAAATCAGCGTTGGTCTTTGCTTTCTTGAGCTTTTCTATAAGCTTTGTTGTCCTTTCTTCATCAGAGAGTAAAGAGAGCATTCTTCTTAATGTTGTCACTCTTTTTAACTCTTCTTCATTTAACAACAATTCCTCTCTTCGTGTTCCTGACTTCTCTACATCAATAGCAGGAAATATTCTCTTTTCAGCAAGTTTCCTGTCTAGATGTATCTCCATATTTCCAGTCCCTTTGAACTCCTCATAAATTAAGTCATCCATTCTAGACTCTGTCCCCACTAAAGCTGTTGCTAAGATTGTCAAGCTTCCACCTTCCTCACAATTTCTAGCAGCACCAAGATATTTCTTTACAGGATAAAGAGCTGCTGGATCTAAACCTCCTGATAAACTTCTACCGCTTCCATTAGATGTAACGTTATAAGCTCTTGCTAATCTTGTTAAAGAATCTAAAAGTACAACAACATCTTTACCCATCTCTACCATACGCTTAGCTCTATCTAACGCAAGTGAGGCCACTTTGATCTGTTGGCGAGGAGACTCGTCAAAATGAGACGCTGCCACCTCACCCTTGATGGATCTTTTTAACTCAGTTACCTCCTCCGGTCTTTCTCCTATAAGCACAGCTATTAAAAAGATGTCTGGGTGATTTTTTGTTATCCCTTGAGCAATCTCCTTTAAAAATGTTGTCTTACCTGCCTTAGGTTGTGACACAATTAATCCTCTTTGGCCAAAACCTATTGGAGCTATCAAATCTATTATCCTCGTAGAAAGAACGTTCTGATCAAACTCAAGTCTAATTCTTTTATTAGGATGCAAGGATGTAAGATCGTTAAATTTTCGTCTGTTTCTACTTTCATCTTCACTAATTTCTTGTCCATTTATTTTTTTAATTAAAAGTAAACTATTAAACCTTTCTCCTGTCTTGGATGGTCTAGCTAATCCTTCTATCTCGTCAGCTCTACGTAACCAAAATCTTCTAATCTGTGAAACAGATACATATATATCCTTGTCAGGATTAAGTTTATAGTCTTGTCTCAAAAAGCCATAACCGCCATGTGTGATATCTAAAACACCTTTAGCTGGATAACTTATCTTCAGGTCCTCTTTTAACTTCTCTTCCAAAGGGACATCTTTATTGCTCTTACTATCAATCTCTTTTGCTGCTTTTTCCTTTGTGGTTTTTTCTTCTAATTTTGTTTTTTTCTCCTCTGTTTTTTGTGTATTATCCTTCTTTTCACTCAAAGGTGTGTCCTGTGGTATCTCGGCGACTATCTCTTTTGTGTCCTCTAAACTACCACCTAATAATTTACTAACATCAAGAACGTCGTTGCTTTTTTTTGTATCCATAAAAATATTAAAAGAATAACAATTTATAATATAAGTGTAACTGCAAGCTGTCAGAAATCATAAATTAACATTTATTAGTTTTTTAAAAATCTCAAATCTGTAAATCAAGAAGCAGAAGTTACCAAATCTTCTCTATTCTACCACAAATGCTCAAAAAATAAAATGTATTATTTTTAAACTAAGAAAACAGGACCCTCCACATGGGCTACTCGTAAATTCCTTCACTCTAACAACAACGGGGAGGAGCATTCTTGGCTTTTGACGGCCCAGAAATAACACCTCATTTCCCGATAACTCGGGATTACCCTCGAGTAAAGATTGCGTAGAGAAGGAATTTTAAAGTTCGCCTCAATTAGAGGATCCACCATAAGTATATAAAAAAAATTCAAAAATTGTCAAGAAAATAAAAAGGGCTTAAAGACGCGCTCTAAACCTGTATCTAGTATTTAGTGTCTTATACGTCATTGCGAGCGCCAGCGAAGCAATCTCCGCCGTTACGATTCTTAACACAACCCATAAGGAACTAAACAGTAGCCAGTCTTATTCTCATATAGTCGGGGATCGCCACGTCGACCGACAAGTCGGTCTCCTCGCGATGACGATATTTATCGACAAATCGGTCTCGCAATGACGCGAAAGAGTAATTTCTAATTTTTAACAGCTGTGAAAAAAACATAACTCAGCTATAATTAAAGTATGAACAGGAAAAAAGCTACACCTTATATATTCATAGTCACCTTGTTGCTAATAATTGTGTTTATGGGAGGAATAAAATATGGAATACGTGTAGAAAAAATTAACAAAACTGAGGTTCTTAGTTTAACACCAATTAAAAAACAAGCCTCTCCTACTCCCATTATAGAAAAGCCAACCCTGAAAACACTCGCGCATCCTGGGTGTAAGGTTAGTTTTATTTATCCATATACTAGCAGTACTATTATCAAGAAAGCTACTCACAGCGCAACCATTACCGACAAGATGCAAAAACTAAAGGTAGAGTTAGACTGCAAAAAAGAAGACATAAACGAGATACAGAAAAAACTATCAAAAGACTACACTAAAACTAAAACAATAATTCACAGTGGAGTTGTTGTTGAAAAATACACATCGAACAAAAAGATTAATATTCTGTTGGTCAGAAACAAATTAGATAATAGCAGAACAGTTATTTTGGCAAGTGATAATATTCTTCCTTTTATAGAATCAAGCATACAAATTTACAAACCTTAAATGTTGAATATAGCATATTTTGGAAGTCCGTTATTCTCATCTGAGTTTCTGCAAGCTTTAATTAAACAATGTCGAAACTTAAGCATAAACTTAGTTATCACTCAAGAACCTAAACCTATCGGTAGAAAAAAAATACTAACACCCACACCTGTAGAAAAGATTGCTCAATCGAAGAATATTAAGGTAATGTATTATGGGGAGTTACAAAATAATCCTGATATTTTGAGAAAGGCCGAGTTTGCGCTTGTGTTTGCTTATGGTAAGATAATTCCTGCCTCCCTGCTTAAACTACCTAAATATGGATTTATCAATCTACACCTTTCATTATTACCTAGATACAGAGGTTCATCTCCAGTGGCTTATAGCTTATTAATGGGAGACAAAACGACAGGTCTTACCTTTACCAGAATGGATAAGTTTCTCGACCATGGTAACATCTTAATGACAAAGAAAGCTAATGTTCTGCTAGATGATACCAGAGAAACACTAATAAATCGCTTAACAAAAGAATCCGAGAATGTTTTCTGCCAATTTATTAAAAAAGAGATTTTTAGAGATACAGGAGCGCCCCAAAATCACTCTCAAGCTACCTACACAAAGTTACTCAATCGAGAAGATGGGTTCATTAATATAGAACTATTAAGATCGGCGATAAACAACAAAAAAATTGAGGACAACACTCTCCCAAAGTTGATACAAAGTTACCTCAACAGAAACCCTTCTGAACAACAACGATTTTTTTCTAATGTAAAAACCATGAGCTCTGTTGTTTTTAATCTCTTTCGAGGTCTTAGTCCCTGGCCTGGAATATGGACAGAAATAAAGATAAGAGGGCAAATAAAACGACTAAAGTTGCTTGATCTACACATAGAAAATAATAATCTTATTATCAAAAAAGTACAGTTAGAAGGCAAAAATCCTGTTGACTACACAACCTTCATTAATGCATATGGGGAGATATAACAGCCTACATACAACCTGATGTGTTATCTTTATCTTCAATATGTTTAGTATAAGCAAGCAATAGGTTAGAATTAAGGGAAAAGGGTGGGATTGGTCAAGTCAACCTTCCAGCTTTAAAAATTAAGACTGTGTTGGATGCATGTCTTTGGTTTTTAAAGACTTGGTTCTACGAGACAACCACCCACCCTTTTTGTCAATGTAAAGAACAAGACTGATAGATAGGGTGTTGCGGCCTGAGTAGTAATACTCTATGTATTACATAAATAAACAGGACTCGCTTTTGTACATCAGGGTTCAGCCTTGTTCTTAATATACCATATTATACAAGTTTAGGCAGGATAGAAAGGAGGTGACACATATATGCTTAAGAATAATCAGGTATGTGTACATAACGAAACAGAAAGTGGTATAGAGAATGTAGAAGGTGTAGAAAACATGAATGCTGCATGTATAGATAATAATAATAATAATAATAGTAGTAGTAGTAGTAGTAGTAGTAGACACCACTGCAACCATAAAAGAGGATATTACTACTATCTTGGAATAGATGCTCACCAGCTTACTCATACAGCAGTACTTGCAGATGGTTTTGAGACTTTTCTAAGCAGTATTGAGATAAACTCTGATCTCAAAGGTGTTAAAAAATTGTTAAGGTGGTTATCTACACAACAGCACAGTTATAACTTTAAAAAGCAACAGTTGGTGGTTGGAGTTGAGGGAGGAGGAAGGTATAGAGATTTGTTGTTAAACCAGATGCTTAACTCAGGATATTGTCTTTATGAGATTAACCCTGTATTAACTAAACACCAACGTAGTTGGAAACCAGACCATGATAAAAATGATTTCATTGATGCAAGCCTAGTTGTAGAGGTCTTAAGCTGCAAAAGAGACACATTAACACCAATATCACACTCAGTTGTAGATGATGATATATTGTCACTGTATCACTGGGTAAGAGTATGGGAAGATCAAGCTAGACAATCAGCCAGACTAAAGAACCAGATTAAACGTCTAAAACAAGAGATAAACACAGCTGCCTCTGTAAAGGTAAGCTCTGCTCTGCAAGATATTCTTGAGTTTAAAATTCAGAGTTTAAAACAACTGCAAAGATACCAGAGACAATTGAGAAAAACACTGTCCAGTTATGTTTTAAGATCACAGGCTAAGTATTTAACAGAGGTTAAAGGTATATCAATAGTTTTGGCAGCTAGACTAATGGCGTATATAAAGGATGTGTATAGATTTAGGAACATTCATGCCTTTATCAAATATGCAGGACTATCTCCTACAAGTTTTAGCTCAGGACAAACAAGAAGACACAGAGTTAATAAGTCTGGCAATCGCAAACTTAACTCTGTTTTTTACTTAATAGCCTTAAACCAGATTAGATGGAACTCTGTATCATTATCATATTTTGAGAAAAAGCTGAAGATGGGTAAGACTAAATCTCAAGCATTACGATTTTTGATGAAACGTATAGCTTGTATAATCTATGGTCTAATGAGGACTCAATCTCATTACAAACAGCAACAAAACAACAGTGGCAATAACTAAGAAGAAGTAATCAAACCTTAATACAAAACTTAAAGAGAGTTTGGTTTAAATACAGAAGCATAGGTTATATAGGTAATACGAGTTGACATAGGGTGTCTCGTAGGTTGA
>JALWZV010000008.1 GCA_027002315.1 Candidatus Roizmanbacteria bacterium
AGAATTAAAAGAAGAATTATTACAGTATCTGTATTACTATAACACTATGAGACCACATCAGGGAATAAAGAACAAGACACCAGTTGAGTTTAGAAAATCATTACCGAATTAGTTAACATTTACAGCAGGTTTTAGGGCGTATCTAACTGCACCCATGAAAAAAGATGCTAGAGTACAGTTTTTTCCATCAAATTGAATGACCTGTTTTAAGTTATCAGCTACAGGTTCTGGCAGATTTAGATTATTTAGAGTTAAATCATATGTTCCTCTCATTATCATAGAATCAGTGTTTTCTGATGCAAAATAACCGTAACCTGATTCCTCGAACAGATGATACATATAATTATAATAAAGCCACTCTGTTGATATAGAATACTCAGGCACTTTTATATTGCTTTGTCTGTCTTCTGTATAATAATACTGAGTATATTCTTCTCCATCGATAACAACGACATCTTTTTTAATTCTTCCTGATTCTATTCCTTCTTGTAAATATTGCTGACGGTACTCTTGAAAACTGAGATAAGATTTAAACGGTTTCCATATTTCTTCATGTTTTTGAGGATTATAGTAAACAAAACCATATCTATCATTTCTCACCTCTATTTTTAAAAGTAGTAACTGGTGGACTGCATTTATATCTCTCAGAAATACAAGAGGTAAGTTATATGTGTTTGCCAAAAGATTCATGTCTGCTGACATAAACCAGTCATTTTCTATGCTTCTTTCAACGTCTTGTGTATTTAATGGAAGGGTTGTCCCCATCCCAATTTCAGGGTCCCTAATCGTTATTTCACTTTGTCTTGAGACAAATATATTTTTTCTATAGATATCTTTCAGTCTGTTGCGTACCTTTTGGTAAAATGAGCTGGCTATATTAGGTAAATCTTCATAAAAATTTACTGTATCGTGGGTTTCTGGACTTTCTTTGAGAGATTGCTTTCTGTCTTTCGTCCTTGGTTTTTGGTGAGGCTTAACTGGTTTCGGTGTGTGGGGCGATGAAGTAACTGTAAGTTGTTTATCAATAAGGTAAGCAAGCAGTTCTTTTTCATGGGTGTTGAGTCTGTTTACACGTGACCTTGAGTTTTCCTCAGCATTTGCTTCGTCAATAAACTGAGATGAGTTATTTACAACTCTTGCCTCAGCGGATATAGCTTGAGAAATAAGCTCTGCTAAAAACGTTTCCTTTTGTGTATCATTAATCTCGACTCCAAATATGGTAGATAACCACTGAATAGAGGAGAGATCACTTTTAAGTCTGTCATAATTTATGCTTCCGTCACCATCTTTATATGAGGAGATGACATCTTGTTTGAACTTGGAGAATCCTCCAGTATGACCGTCTTCGTCTGGCTTGAAATATCTATCGTATAATATTTGAGCCTGGGAATTATCAAAGTTACTTACATTAATTTCAAGAGTGCCAAAAAAAGAACGCAACCCTTGGACAACTCTTTTGTTTTCAGTATTAGAAATGCGGTTTGTAATGTCTCTTTTCCAGAGTTCTGTTTGCTCACTCGAGTTATTGTTTACTTCTCCCGTTTCTACTTTTTTTCTCCAGTACTCATCTCTCAGTCTTGTTGATTTATCATCAATTTTTTGAGCAACATCAGGGCTTACGTTTGGTGTAAGAACCCTTATCTCTCCTACTTCTACGCTTGGATTTAGATAATCGTTTCCTATAAGCAGCCTTGCTTGTAGCCCAGTGAGCTCTTTAAAGGTTGACAGGCGCTCTGGATGTCGTATATTTTCTGATTGTTCAGGCATGTAGTTATTATACAAAAAAATATAACCCATGTTATACTATATCCTATAGTTTATATGTTTTGATTATGTTAGAGTTTTGTAGAGATAGTTACAACAGAGGAGTAAATAGATTAAAGGAGGGTGTTCAAACACAAGAAGGAAGATATGTTTTAAGAAGATTGCCAAAAAATTTTATCAATGCTATTCAAGTTGAAAACTCACCAGAGTTTCAACAGGCACTACCTCATGTAGAAGAAGTGTTTGGCAAAACTCATTTTTGGCATGGAATAGGTAGATACCAGTACGACGATGAAGGAAATATTATTGATGTTTTGGGATTGTTAATAGAGAAAGGAGGTTTGCAGCCCAGATACGATGATTTACATATAAGCAAAGGACCAATGAATTCTATATCTGCTTCTTTAAGTCGAATGTATGCTGCTTTATACGCAAAACGTCATTTTTACGCAAAGTTTCCTGAAAAACCGATGTTGTCCAATCAACTCGGAAAACCTATAAGATGGGTAGCTTATTTTTTGGGACGATTTGAGGTAGATTTAATGCTTCTTGCAATTTCTAAGATACGAAGGAGAGATGTAAGTTTTGGGAGAGGAGTAAGTCTTTTAAAGCGTGAGATATTGAAGTCTGGAGAAGAAACCAGTATAAGACAATGGAAGAGAAGATCAAATAGTCAAGCTAATAGATTTAATGTGGTTCGATCTTTTCTTTATGGATCCGATATAAAAGACAATTACCCAATGTTGTTTGGCATTGGAAAAGTTGATCAAGGAAGCATAATTCCATATGGAAGAGATGAGGTCAGATTTATAAGTCCAATTCAATGGGAAGATATTACTTACATTGAAGTACCATTGCAAAATATTGAAGAAACACGGCAAGTATTTGAAGAAGCTGGGATCGATGTACCTATTGTTCCTATGGAGTATGCGGAAAACTATTGCAGGAGGTTTTCTTTTTCACAGTTGGTTAAAGGAGAACCTCTTAAGAAAGAAGATGCTCAAGAGACAGGTTGGATAACAGCAGAGGTTTTGGAAAAACTGCCTCAAGCTAAACAAACGGTATCTATATTAAAAAAATATGTTCCAAAAGCTTCGTGGTTCACCAAAGAAAGAATGGCGTTTGACGAGATACATGGCATAGGACATCATGCAAGGGTTATCATTTGGACAGAGGCTATAGCTCAGAAATTAATAGAAAACGGTAAAACTGCTGAGGATGATTTTAACAAAGATATTTTAAGGTTGACTGCCTCCGTTCATGACATAAGAAGAAGGCATAACGGCTTTGATAAGGGGCACGGTTTCAGAGTAGCTGCGTGGGTTGAGGAAAATTTCCAGGAGATAGGCGATGATTTATCTCAAGATGATATTCCAGTAATTCAGTTTGTCCTTGCTTGTCATGATGTAAACATAAATAATAATACTCTTTTGCAGGAAATGGCAGAGAAATTCGGTCTTGATGAGACAAGAAAAGATGAGGCCATGTTTTACCTTAAAGTTTTAAAAGACGCAGATGCTCTCGAGAGATTAAGGTTGGCTTACTGGTTTCAAAGACGCCACATTCCTTTGACAAACAAACTAAAGAAGAAAATAGGATTAGATGTGAAATATCTTAACTTTGATGTGTCAAGGGAGATGGTTCCCGTTGCTCGAGAATTAATATATTTGAGTTTAGATGATAAAGATAGATATAAAAGTGGTCAGGCAGACTCTGTTTTTACCTCAGCAGTTTTGTTGAATGTATTAAAAGATAAAAGATGAGCAGACAATCTAGTTATTAAGTTTACCACATGCAACCTACGAGGTTAAATTCGACCGATTAGGATAGGCTAAAAATAGCCAATTCAACCTACGAGGTTAAACAGGTCACTTTTAGCTTATTATGTATAGCCATATTCAACCTCGTAGGTTGAATGGAGTGTCTCTTGTTTTGGAAAAAGATATGCGTTATAATACGTTTCAATGAAAATTCTTATCACTGGTGGAGCAGGATTTTTAGGCTATCACCTCGCGCGCTACTTAGACAAAAAGGGATACGAACTAATTCTAAACGACATTCACGAGTTTGATAAGTCAGAGTATCCGGGTGAGTATAAACTTATTTTGGCCGATGTTAGAGATAAGAAAAAAATGGACGATTTGATATCTCAGGTTGATATAGTAATCCACGCTGCTGCTGCTTTACCTCTTGCCAAGCCGGATGAGATAAAAACAACCACAGTAAACGGCACAAAAAACGTTTTGAGTTTGAGTTTAAAACACAAGATTAAAAGAGTTATTTACATCTCATCGACTGCAGTTTATGGAGTTCCGGAAGTGCATCCTATCTATGAACATGACAAGCTGGTTGGAGTGGGTCCTTACGGTGAGGCCAAGATCGAGGCAGAAAGACTTTGCAGACAGTATCTTAAAAAAGGGCTCAATGTAACAATTATTAGACCAAAAACATTTGTTGGAACAGGCAGGCTGGGTGTGTTTGAGATTTTATTTGATTGGATACATGATAATAAAAAGATACCTGTTATAGGCAATGGTAAAAATAGATACCAATTGATGGACGTTGATGACTTAGTTGAGGCGATTTACCTTTTTACTTTAAAAAATTCTAAAAAGTATAATGATGTGTTTAATATTGGAGCAGAAAAATTTAGGACGGTTAAGGAAGACCTGGAAGATATGTTTAGAGAGGTTGGGTCAAGGTCACGAGTTTTACCAATCCCTTCTTGGTTGGTTAAAACACCTTTAAGAATTTTAGAGAAGCTTCATCTTTCGCCTTTATACCAGTGGGTTTATGATACAGCTGATAAAGACTCGTTTGTATCAATAGACAAGATAAAAAAGACGCTTCGTTGGAGACCAAAGTACTCAAACACAAAGGCTTTGGTCAAGGCATATAGGTGGTATAAAAAACACTACAAACAAATCAAGTCAAAAAAATCCGGGATTACTCACACCGTCGGTTGGAAACAGGGGGCTCTCGGTTTAGTTAAAAAGTTTATGTAAAATATTTTATTTATGGAAACAAGTGAAACAACACCGTTATATGAGATTATAAATAGTGTCGATTTAGGCGCTGATGAGTTATATATTATTGGAGGAAGAGAAGAAACAGTTTCAGTTCACGATCCAACAAAACCTAAAGGAGAGGATTGGCGTGAAGGAGATAATTTTGCTGTTTTGCCAAATGAGCTGACAAATTCTCTACCCGGAAGTGTTCTTTTGGCAGATGAGTTTGTTACGAGATTGGGCGAACAGGAAAGCATAACACAAGAGTTAGAAGGGAATTATGAGTATGATAAAGAAAAAGGAGCAGTTCTTGAGCACGAAGAGGATAACTTTAAGCTAAAAGTTTATAATGGATCGACAAACGCTAATGCTCTTCGTTTGTCAGAGTTAGCTATTAAAGATTTCGAAGAAGACCAAGTTCGGGCCGATTATCAAAGAACTGCCTCTCAGATAGCGGAACCTGTTTTAAAAGATAAAAGTGAATACGATGCTCGTATTGTTGAGGATGTGATTGCCTCAGGTGAGACAATAGCGGGAGTCTTAGCTGTTTTAAAGCAAAAAGGAAAACTAAAGGTAAAAGATGAGTTAGCTATGGAGCAAGAAGAAGAGTCAAAGAAGAGATTAACAGTAAGGATTGATGTTATCTCGGCCACCACCCAAGGTCTTTTGGTTTTGAGAAAATTTGCCAAAGACAACGGAATTACGCTGGATATAAGAGTAGGGTACTTGGCTTATGGATTGTCTGAGGGAATAAAGATTGAAGGGTCTACAGCAAGACAGCACGCCAATTATGTTACTTATCCAAAGGAGTTTTTGGAGAGAATGGACAAGACAACAAGACAAAAGCTGGAGAACTTAAAAAGCAATGACGGCAACGTTTATGTTGTTGGAGATATGGGCGATGCCTTTAAAAGTTTACCTGATGAGTTTGATGAAAAGTGCCCTTGGAATAAATTTAGACATGATGATGAGCATGGTAGTAAAAGTAATGATGTTCCTGAAGCCTCAAGAAAACCGGAAGAAAGATACAAAGCTACAACTTACTATTTTGCCAATGGCGGATATTTTATGAGGGCGTTGATGAGATTGTGGGGATTGGACATAGATGAAGAAGAGATAATGTTATCTGCTAAACGTGTTTGGACTGATGAAGATATTAAGGTTGATGAAACGGTTTTTGATGGTACGGCTGGGTCATATGGTGTACTGGTTAAAGAGTTGAAAGAAGAGTCAGATTGATCTATCATCGAGTAACTGATTGTAGATAGCAAATGATTTCTTATAGTAAAAAGACCACTCGCGGTCTCCGTAAGAAAAGTGCCACCACTCACCATCGAAGGGAGCAAACCCTGTTTCCATCATAATATTTCTTAGTAAGAGCCTGTTTTCTTTAGCATTATTTTTTACTTCAGGTGAAAAGACATAGTGTTTTTTATTACTGTAACCATATATCTTTGACCCAAAATCTATTATTTTCTTTGTTTTTTGATTGATAATTACGATATCAACAGCTCCTCCGGTAGGATGACCTGACACTTCTGGAACAGCTATCATACGATGAACAGCTTCGTATAATTCTGTTTGGGGTAAATCTTTATTTTTTCGCCTAATCTTTTTTAAGATATAGCGAAATCGTTTTCTCTGAATTTTTAAACTCCTATATCCATAGGTAACAAAGAGAGAGTATTTATTATTAAGTCTTTGTAGCTTATTCTGAGCCTTGATTAGTCTTTCATAAACCTGTTTTCTAACATACATTTTTCCTCCTGTTATTTTTTTCATTTCTTCTCCATTTTTCAAGTAATTATTAGGAATAATATTATTGTCAATTATTACAAGGTTTTCTTGACAATCTTTCACCTTAATTTTTAGTAAGTCCTGATATCTAACCATTTTTTTCTCAAGCTCTGAGTATAGATCTTTCATAGCTCTTTGATCATAAAAATTCTTTCATCAGCAACAACTTTACCATCTGTTCGTCTTTGTTCTACCTGTTGGCGCATTCCTTCGACAACTTCAAACCCTAAGTTTGTGTATAAACGCTGAGAAACGATATTATTTACAGATGTGCGCATAAGAGCCATTCTGCCTCCTTGAGCTTGAATAGCTCGGAGACGGGCGATTACTAGTTTCTTTCCCAAACCAAGACGGCGATAAGTTGACATCACACCTAACTCAGCCATATACCAGGCGTTTTTTATCCTTAAACCATTGTCCTTAGCAATTATTTTGACGTTGGGAACTATATCCAATGGCAAAGTAGCTCCAAAACCAATAACTCCATCAGTTTTATTTCTAGCAATAAACAACTTCCCTTGTTTAAGATACTCTTGAAATATTGAGACGATCTCTTCTTCAGAGAACTGTTCGTTATATGGAGGTTGGCTAAAAACGTCTTGATAGAGCTTTATCAATCCACCTTTCAGGATGTTATCTAATTGGTTTTGGTTTGTTACGGACTCAATAAAAATATTTCCCTTTTGGGTTGCCTCCAAGGAACCTTCTCCTAAAACTTGTAAAGGCCCATTTATTTCAGCATCAATAAACCTGTTATCTTCATAGTCAACACTTATATTGATCGTCATTCCAGAAGGTTGAAGAATAGGAACATTTTTTATACTTCTACCTCTTTTTTTAGCAAGTACCAGTCCTAAGGCTGTCGTTCCGCTACCACAGGCTGTCTCGTAAAATAAAGTGTTAATGTC
Source organism: Candidatus Roizmanbacteria bacterium (assembly GCA_027002315.1). Lineage (GTDB taxonomy): Bacteria > Patescibacteriota > Microgenomatia > UBA1406 > GWC2-37-13 > JALWZV01. The sequence continues at coordinate 7,478 of JALWZV010000008.1, forward strand.
TCTAACATAAACCACTGGAGCAATAGAATAACCATCGTTACTTTTTCCGGTATAAATTACACCCGCAGCAGGATACCGAGTTAAACCTTTTTCTTCTATTAGTTTCATCGCTTGCTCTTTAATCTTTTCTTTACTTAAATTTTCTATTTGCTCCATATCAAAGACAACTAAGTGAGTTATTCCTTCCATCTCAACAAGCCAAGTATTTCTATCTTCACGAAGCTTTTTTACTTTTTTTGGATCTTCGTAAATTGGCATCTCAGCAAATGCGTCTCCATTTTCTTTGACTCCTGCTCTAATTGGCCTGGAAACCCCAGAGACAGTAAGAGAGATTTCGCCTGGCTGTCCATCTAAAGCCAAGAAAGCGGTACTTCGACTGGCATTGCCACAAAATTCACCGCCAGCCATTGCTAAAGTTGCTTCTTTATCACCCAAGTTAACAAAACCCACCTGCTCAACATTTGGATACATGGCCATAATTTCATCATTTATTTTTTTTCTTTCTAATGGATTTTCAACCAGTCCATAAACAAGAGCGGTGTCATTCCCACCGGGTCTAATAATTTTAAATTTATAACTGTTAAGTGGAAAAAATTCCTGTTTTTTTAGTTCTTTTTCCATAATTTAAATAAAAATTAATAACTTTGACCCATTAAAAAACCCTCCGATTCGGAGGGTGTACCCGCCTCGGCGGCGGGGTAGAGAATTAGCAATATTGTTGCTAACCGTTTAAAAAGGCCGAACCCCGCCCGAGGCGGGTATGATGATTTTTTAAATTTGTATTTTCTGTTGTTTGTGTTTTCATAATATTACTTAGTTCTTTCGTATTAACGTGTTAATATGTTAACACACTTTTACCCAATATCAAGAGAAATTTACCATATTCAGCCATGTTCAACCTACGAGACACCCTATGTCAACTCGTATTACCTATATAACCTATGCTTCTGTATTTAAACCAAACTCTCTTTAAGTTTTGTATTAAGGTTTGATTACTTCTTCTTAG
>JALWZV010000009.1 GCA_027002315.1 Candidatus Roizmanbacteria bacterium
TCTAGGTATTGATTACAAATTGTTGATAGCTCAAATCATAAACTTTTTATTATTTTTATTTTTATATAAAAAGTTTATGTCGAAGCCGTTTTTAAAGTTTTTGAAAGAAGAGAAATCAAAAGAAAAGAAGAAAGAAGAAACCTTAAAGGAACTTGCAGAAGAAAAGGAGAGAATGCAGGCTCAAAGATTAGAGTTTGAAAAGGAACTTTTAACTTTGAGAGATAAAAAGATGAATGAGATTAAGAAGGAGGTTGAGCAGGTGAAAGAAGCTATGTTAAAAAAAGCACAGGAGCAAGTTTCTGAGATGAAAACTAAAGCAAAGGAAGAGCTATTAGATGAAAAGGCAAAGATGGAGGCAGAGTTGCAGAAAAAAATGGCTCAAATGGTCTCTAATGTCATCGAGTCAGGCTTAAGCGATTATCTCGATGAAGATGCTAAGAAGAAAGTAACGAGATATGCTTTAGGAAAGCTAAATTAAGTTTAATTTAATTTATGAAAATAGATCCGAAAATAAAAGAGGATTTAAAAGATTACCTCAAAAAAAAGCTTGAGGAGGAAAATGAGATGGTGACAATAATATCGCCATATAAGCTTGAGAAAGAGGAGATGGGTTTGATTTACAAAAAATTTCCTCAGTATAAAGATAAAAAAGTTAAAAATATAGTTAAACCAGAAATTTTGGGAGGAATCATAATCAAACAAGGAACTAAGATTATTGATCTATCCCTTAAACATAAGTTACAAAGTTTAAGAAAAATACTTTATGGGAATAATAGATAGTTATATAAAAGATGTAGAAAAGGAGTTAAAATCCAGTAAATCTCGAAAAGTTGAGGAGGAGGTAGGTGAGGTAGTTGAGGTAAAAGATGGTGTATCTATTTTAACGGGATTAAACAATGTAACTTATGGTGAGATAGTAGAGTTTGAGTCTGGAGAAAAAGGATTTGTTATTGATTTAAATGAGGATTCTGTTGGCGTTGTTATTTTGGGTGACTTTTTAAAGGTTAAGGCGGGCGAGATGGTGAAAGCGTCAGGAAGGCAGGTAAGTGTTCCTGTTACCAATGAGATTTTAGGTAGGATTATTGATGGATTAGGAAGACCTATTGATGGAGGTGATAAGATAAAGACTGATAAATATTATCCAGTAGAAAAGATAGCTCCAGGAATTGTTTACAGAAAACCAGTGAGCGTTCCATTACAAACAGGAATTAAGGCTATTGATGCTTTGGTTCCTATAGGAAGAGGTCAAAGAGAGCTTATTATTGGAGATAGAGGAACGGGTAAAAGTACTGTGGTTATAGATACCATACTGAATCAGAAGGGCAAGGATGTGATTTGTATTTACTGTGCGATTGGACAAAAAGAATCTAATGTTGCTCAGGTTGTTGATGTCTTCAAAAAACATAAAGCAATGGATTATACTGTGGTTGTTGCAGCAACAGCATCTGACCCTGTATCTTTGCAATACATAGCTCCGTATGCAGCAACGGCTATTGGAGAGTACTTTATGGATCAAGGAAAAGACGTTTTGGTAGTTTATGATGATCTTACAAAACATGCATGGGCTTATAGACAAATGTCTCTTATATTAAGACGTCCAGCTGGTCGTGAAGCTTATCCAGGAGATGTTTTTTACCTACACTCAAGATTATTAGAAAGAGCCTGTAGATTAGATGAGAAATATGGTGGAGGATCATTAACAGCTTTACCGATAATTGAGACACTAGAGGGAGATGTCTCATCTTACATTCCAACAAATGTTATTTCCATAACTGATGGACAGATTTATCTAGACTTGGATTTATTTAACAATGGAATAAGGCCCGCTATAAATGTAGGAACATCTGTTTCTCGTGTTGGTAGTGCTGCGCAGGCAAAAGCAATGAAACAAGTAGCCTCAAAATTAAAATTAGATCTTGCACAATATAGAGAGATGGCAGCATTTTCTCAGTTTGAATCAGAGCTAGACGAGGATACCAAAAAGTTAATCAATAGAGGAGCAAAGGTTACTCAGGTTTTAAAACAAAAGAAACATGTTCCTTATGATTTGGCCACAGAGGTTGCTGTTATTTGGGCTGCTATTAAGGGGTATCTGGATGAAGTTCCTGTAGATAGAGTTGAGGAATTTGAGACAAGTTTGATAGAGGATTTGTCTTTGAGAGGAAAGTCTTTATTAGCGAGCATAAACAAAAAGAAGAAGATTGATGAAGAGGATGAGAAAATGTTGAAAAAGTACGTTAAAGAAAATGTGGAAAAGATGGAATTAGAAAGTGATAAAAATCATAAATCATGAACTTAAGACAAATCAGAAAGAAAATAAAATCTGTAAAAAATGTGGGTAAAATAACTCGAGCGATGCAGTTGGTTTCTTCTGTCAAGATGAAAAAATCTCAAAGTTTAGCTTTAGAAGGAAGGTTATACAGAGACAAATTGACAAATATTGTAAGAAAGATATCCCAAAAAATAGATATTTCATACTCTCCGTTACTTCAGAAAAATGAGTCCAAAAAAAAGTTGATTATTTTGATATCTTCTAACAAAGGTTTATGTGGGTCATTTAATATTAACTTATTTAAGTTTTTAGACAGTTTTGCTAATTACAAAGAGACAGATTTTGTTACTGTTGGCAAAAAGGGAGCAGAGTTGGTTGTTAGAGAAAAGGCAAAAATAGTAGAAGATTTTTCTATTAAGAACCCTTCCTCTGTTGCTCAAATAATTTTTGACTCTGTTGTAGATAAATTTTTAAAGGGTGAGTATGGAGAGGTGTTGTTAGTTTACAATAAGTTTATCTCAACGTTAAAACACGTTCCGATAAAATTTGTTTTGTTACCGTTGGCTTGGGATAATGATGAAGAAGATAAAATTGTTGTTTCAGAGGAATACTTAATAGAGCCGTCACCAAAACAAGTAGTGGACTCATTATTAAATAACTTTTTGGAGGAGACAATAAGAGCTGCTATTTTAGATAGTGAGGCAGCGGAGCACTCGGCTCGTATGATGGCAATGAAAAATGCAACCGATAATGCTAATGAGTTAGCTTATCAATTAAATCTGGTGCATAACAGAATAAGACAGGAAAAGATAACCAGCGAGTTATTAGATATGATTACCGCTAAGGAATCAGTTGACGCAGCTAATTAATATTATAAATTTTCAAAAAAGTTAATATGGTAGAGGGAAAAATTTTAACAATTCGAGGTGTTGTTGTGGACATGGAATTTCCTAAGAGTTCTACTCCTAGGATTTATGACGCTATTATTTACAAAGATAAAAAAGGTTCCGTTAAGTTATTTGAGGTTGAGGCCGTTTTAGGAGAAGGTAGGGTTAGAACTGTGGCGATGGGAGACACTTTTGGGTTAAAAAGAGGGTTAAGAGTTGTTTCAACAGGAAAACCAATAAGCGTTCCTGTAGGGGAGAAAAATTTAGGAAGAATTTTTGATGTTTTAGGTAACACTGTTGATGAACAAGGACCTGTGGACTCAAAAGACATGGACTCTATTCATAAAGAGCCACCGGCTTTAACTGAACAATCGACTAAATCAGAGATATTTGAGACGGGTATTAAGGTTATTGACCTAATTGCTCCTTTCATCAAAGGAGGAAAAACAGCAATTTTTGGTGGTGCTGGAGTAGGAAAAACCGTACTTATTCAGGAATTAATACACAATGTAGGTAAAGTTCATCACGGTGTCTCTGTTTTTACAGGTGTAGGAGAAAGAACAAGAGAAGGTAATGATTTATGGAGAGAGATGAAAGAGTCGAAGGTTCTAAACAAGACTGTCTTGGTCTTTGGTCAGATGAATGAACCACCTGGCAACAGGCTTAGAGTTGGTTTAACAGGTGTAACGATGGCAGAGTATTTTAGAGACAAGAAAAATATGGACGTTCTTTTGTTTATAGATAATATTTTTAGGTTCGCTCAAGCTGGATCAGAGGTCTCAGCATTGTTGGGAAGAATTCCTTCAGCTGTGGGATATCAGCCAACTTTATCATCAGAGATGGCAGCTTTACAAGAAAGAATAACATCGACAAAAAGAGGTTCAATTACATCGATGCAGGCTGTTTACGTTCCTGCGGATGATTATACGGATCCGGCTCCAGTTGTAACATTTGCTCATTTAGATTCTGCTATTTCACTGGAAAGATCTTTAGCAGAGCAAGGACTATATCCTGCAATTGATCCTTTAGTCTCAACTTCAAGAGCTTTAGATCCTGATATTGTAGGAGAAGAGCATTATAATGTTACCAAAAGAGTTTTAAAGACATTACAAAGATATAAAGATCTACAGGACATTATTGCCATTTTAGGAATGGAGGAACTTTCAGAGGAGGATAAATTAACAGTTTCGAGAGCAAGAAAGATACAAAGGTTCTTAACCCAACCGATGTTTGTAGCTGAAGCATTTACAGGAAGATCTGGAAAATATGTAAAGATAGAAGATACTGTTGAAGGATTCAAGCAAATATTAGACGGAAAGTATGATAATAAACCAGAGAATGCTTTTTACATGATTGGTTCTATTACTGAGGTTAAGTAAGTATTAGCATAAAGATGGATTTATTAAAGGTTTACATTATTACACCAAGAAAAAAAGTTTGGGATGGTGAGGTCAGGTCTATAACTTTACCTGCAGAGGATGGAGAGATCACAATATTACCAAATCATGTTTCTTTGTTCTCAACTCTTAAAGAAGGAATAGTAAAGCTCTCTCTTAAGTCTGGAGATGATTATTATGCGATAGGAGGAGGGTATGTTGAGACAGATGGAAAAGAGGTTAGTGTTTTGGTTTCAAGAGCATATGGAGAAGATGATGTGACGGAGCAGATGATTAGAGAATCAGAAAAGAGAGCAGAAAAAATTTTGAGAGAGACAAAAGACAAAGGAGAGAGAGTAAAAGCATACTCACTTTTGAGAAAGTCTTCCATAGACAAGAGATTGCTTAAAAAAAGAAGACATCGCAGGTCTTAAGAAATACTTATTTTCTTTTTGCCATATTCCATAAGACCTTAAATATCTGTTTTTGTGTTTTTGCTATTTCTGAGTTTTTAATCTCTATACCAAACAATTCTCCTTTGTAAAAATAATGGAAAGCAAATATATCATTATAAATATAAGTGTCGTGGTGTATTTCAACCAATGATTTGGGTATGAATCGACGTTCAAAAAAAAGACGATAGTCTTTTACTTGAGTATAGTTAAAATCCATGTTTTGGATATCTTTAGGTCTATTTTGAATCTCTTGTGAAAGGATTTTTCTCTTGACAACTTCTTGTCTGAATTTTTCGGCAAATTTTGCACCCACGCTTTTGTTTAATGTCAAATATCCATAACCAAAGATTCCATCCTTAGCTCTCAAAGTATTCCAAAGTAACTGTCTTGAGCCTTCTATACCTTTGTAATACAAAACTTGAGTATTACTTGAGCGCTGGGTTTGAGCTTTTTTTAGATCTTTAATAAGTAAAGAAGCGGTATGTTTTTGTTGATTAAGTTTCTCTTCTTTTTCAAGCAACAACCTTTTTAAATTATCAGGGGAGGTTGTTCTAAACTTCATCTTGTACTGATCCATCTCTTGTATAACTAATCCCTTCCTTTCTAATTTATCTACTATTCTGTAAGCAGTAGTTCTGTTAATGGAGCTTAATCTCGATATCTCTAATAGAGTTAAAGATTGTTTGTTTATTAGAGTGTAATATACAGTTGCTTCTTTCAGATTTAAGCCTAACTTAACAAGTTTTTCTATTGTTTCGTTGTTGTTCATCATAGTGAACAACAATTATACAATAAATAATCTTGGATGTAAAATAGCGATATGAAGATAATTGTTTTAACAATCAATCTAAATCTTTATTTTCCTGAAAGAGTGAGGCAAGAATTGTCCCAAAAACATGATGCGGTTTTTATTGGAAATAAAACACCTTTATCTAAGATCAAGGAGCTTTATGACGATGAGGAAAAAGTAGTTGCAATTGATCCTGATTTTTGTGATTGGCAGTTGGACAAATCGACAATTACTCGATTTAAAAACGTCAAGGCTATTTGTCTTCAGTCCACATCTTATTCTTGGATTGACTTACAAGAAGCGAAGAAGCAGAACATTATTATCACTAATATTCGCAATTGGTCCACTAACTCTGTTGCAGAAAAGGCAGTAACTATGGCCTTAAATTTAGCTAGAAAAACACCTTTACTTCTTAAAAGAAAAGGAAGGATTGATTTTAGACAGTTGCAAGATCTTATGGGGATGGAGATAAAGGGGGAAACTGTCGGTATTATAGGGCTTGGACATATAGGAAAACGAATAGCTGAGATAATGTCAGGTCTTGGGGCGAAAGTTGTTTATTGGTCAAGAAGTTCTCGAGACAAAAGGTTTGTTTTCACTAAGATTGATCGTTTATTTAAAGAGTCAGATTTTGTTTTTCCTACAGTAATTCAAAACTCAAAGACGAAAGGCTTAATTACTAATAACCTTATTAGAGAGATGAAAAAAACAAGTGTCTTTATCTCCATAATGCCGATATTTTCATCTCGTTATAAAGTATACAATCATAAGTTTGTATTGGATTTAGTCTCTAAGAAAAAAATATTTGGTTATGGTTTTGAACACAACGACAGCACAATTTTTGATTACAAAGGTAATGTTTGGGTTACGCCTGAGCTTGCTTGGTACACAAAAGAGAGCTTACAAAGAAATTCGGCTCAATGGGTTGATGTGATTTTAAAGGCGGCACAGGAAAAATATATAAACTCTGTTAAACCTCTTCCTTGAAAATAAATCCTAGATTTTCCAGTTTCCTTTTAGCCTTTTCTATGTCTTTTTGTTTGATGAGGATGTGGTCTTTGGAATAAGCAGAGATTGTAAAATACTAAAGATTAAATACGAGAGAGAGCTCAAATCATAAAAAATGTTTATTAATATTTATTGGTTTCAAATATCCAAAAGAAGTTTGTAAAGTTTTATAAATTTCGGCGGTAGTTCGTCACTATCTGGCTTGATAGTGCGTTCCATATCCGGTTCAAATGGCACGGTAGTATCCACCGTTCTCACCACAAGATTGTTTTCCTCCTTGGCCGGACAAATAAAACAAACAGTTGATCCTGGTTTTATAACGATATTTCCACTTCTGTTTTTATGTAGTGGGTATAATATTATGTGTCCGCTGGCAGTTAACTCTAGCAATGAACCTTTTCCAGCAACAAAATCTACTGCAAATTCATAGTTTGTTCCTGTCTCTGTTGTTACCACTATATTTGATGATGTCCCTGGTGGAAGAATAAATATAGCCCCAGGCTCTTTACTTTCACTCTCATTTATTCGTCTTTCGAAAGGAACTATTGTAAATTTTCCATCCCCTATAGGAGCTTGTTTTGTTTCTTTAAGCCCTCTTAGTATTTTATATGGCGCTGGTTTTCTTTCTCTTTCCATATTCATATTATACTATAAGACACTTTTTTTGCAATTAAACCACTAATTTACTTAACAATCTTTCAATTACCGATGCAAGTTAGATTAATATTGGGTAAAATAACTATATTGTGAAAAAAAATAACAAAATATACGTTAACCCTATTTCCGTTTCAAGAAGGAAAAAAATGTTTCCGCCTCCATCTAAATTAAGCAATGCAAAAAGCTTAGAGAATAAACTGCGTGAGTTTGGTCTGGATATATCACTAGGACAACGATTGAAAGGAGGTGTGGTTTCTCAGGTTTACGAAGCAAGATTAAAAAATAAAAAAGTTATTGTTAAACATACAGAAGATTTAACCCCTTTTGACCCGACCGAAATTCATATTCACCGCTTTGGTCATAATGTTGACTCAGTAATCTTAAAAAAACTAAACAAACATAGAGCAGATTTAGTTCCTGAGGTTTTGTATCACTTTGCCGATATAACCACAACAGTCATGGAAGATGTAAGAGAGTATGGGTTTACTCTTTATCAAAATAAACTTTTACAAGGAAAAGTTGTTTTTAATTCAGCCGAAGCAATAAGTAGGGAAACAGCTAAGATGGAGCAGATACTTTGCAAGATAGGACGAGTTAAGGTAAATGAGTCAGCAGAGGAGAGTATATACGAGCGCGGACTGGAATTGCGTTTAGCTTATCCCAATAACCAAAGTCAGTTTAAATATATTGAAAAAGAGTTTACTGGCGGTAAAAAATGCTTAGTAGCCCCAGACAATCATCCTAAAAATATTTTTGTAAATAATCATGGAGCGGTCAAGTTTATTGATTTTGGCCGATCTTGTTACGCAGATCAAAGATATATGTTCCCAAATTTCCTTGCTCATATTTTGATATTTGGATTGGCCGGGTATTATAGTTTAAAAGATGTAAAAAAATATTTTACTATTGCAATTGACTCTTATAATAAAATAAAAAAAATCAGTGATGAAAAGATATTTTGTTAGTATATCGAATCAGAGCTTTTACATAGGTTAATAGGTAAGTGGATAGAAGGCAT
>JALWZV010000010.1 GCA_027002315.1 Candidatus Roizmanbacteria bacterium
TTTTATTTGTGTTTAGATGTTTAGTTCGCCTTAAGTTAACCTTCAAGGTTTTCCCGTCTTCCGACAAGTCAGAACCCTCTTTAACCTTGAAGGTTTTGAGATCCAACACGTCATCGCGATTATCCCCATGCTTTCAGTGTTTTGTCGAGGTTGTGTCGCGTGCAAGAAGCAAATTTGTTATTATAAAAGTATGAAGATTTCTTCTTTGGATATAATTGAGTTTTTAGGGTTAGATAAGGATTTATCTGTGCAGGAAGTCGATAACTTACTAGATCTTCTGAGTCGTGAGATATGGTACAGGATATTAAATGAAGAATTACTAAAGCTTTTGGGTGAGGAGGAGTTTAAAAAACTTAAGAAAAAGGTACAGAGTAACGATGTCTCAACTGTACTAAATACAGTTAAGAGTGATTATAAAAACGTAAATATAGATAAAATCTTTGAACATGTTGCAGGTCAGGTCAAGAAAGAGTACGTTCTTGATTATCTGAAAAATAAACTTAAATCTCTAAAGAGCGAAGAGAGTAGAAAAGTTATAGAAAGTAAGCTCAAACAAGTTGAGAGTTTAGAGACATAAGATGGTAGCAGAAGTAAGTTTACAAACTCCAGAAGCTTCTTTGGTACAGGATACATTGCCTACTCAGCCTAGCGCAGTAGAACATGTAGAGAGAGGGAAGAGAGCAGAGTTTAGAAATGAGGCGCTAAACCAAAGATTTGATTTAGCTAGAGAAACACTGGGAAGAAAAGCTCAAGAGAGCGAGAGAGCTTTTGGCTCGTTTTTTCGAGTATCACACCTTTTGAAAGCAGTACAAAAAGCCACAACATACGAAGAGGGTAGAAGCGTGTTAAAAGATGTTTCGCTTATGACTACCGGAGCCGCTACGTTAGTGGGATTAACTCTTGCCGAAGAGGTTAGGTTATTAGATTATCTTTTAGAAGAATCTCCTAATAGGTTTTTACAATTTGGCGTGTTGGGAGCATGGAGTTTTTTAGGGTTAACTAGGTTTAAACCTAGAGAAAATGTTGACTGGAGAGTTGCAGGAAAAATAGCCTTAAGAGGTGTCGGTTTGGGAGCAACTACTTTTGCCGTTGATCAGATTTTAAAACACACAGGTTTGCACTTATCTTCCGAGCACTTTGTTACAGTTCCTCTAGAGTACTCAGTTGCTAAGTTAGCCACCCGTTCTATAGCAAGCGTGCTTGGTATCAGCCAGACAGGAGACAGTTTAGTAAGACTTATCACGGGAAAAAGCCGAAGATCTCGCAAGTTAACAGAGCATATTTATAAATCTTTTATTAATCCTGATGCTGAGATTAACGACCCTTTTGAGCAAAAATATACAGAGGAGGTTAGATTCATTGATGATTTGTTACAAGGAGATACTGGAGGTTTAAGATTTAATCCAGATGTGGCTGTTTCAGCTGCACAGCAGCTTAAAAGTCTGGAAGAATCTTTAATTGTTTCAATGATGATGAACCCTGTTCGTTACAAAGAAAGATGGGTAAAGGATAAACAAGGTGAGATTGTGAAGATAGACAATCTTGAGGTGTTAGAGAAGGTTATGCAGGCTGAGGACAAATTGTTGGAACTATGTAATATTGATTTTACGTCGAAGAAGATGCATGAAGCAAAAAACATTATCTTGGGGAAAAGAAAGTACAGATTTGAGATGTGGAAAAGGAGGTTTACAAATGGTTTAATCTCAACAGGATTATATGGTTTGATTTATGCTCACTCTTTGGTAAATTTTGAGGCTTTGTTTGATAACTTAGCACACTCAAAGGTAGAAGCTTTAAGAAAAGTTTTTGGCTCTGATTTTGTACAAAGAGATTTACCGAACTCAGCGCAACATATAAAATTTTTAGGAAGAAAATATTTTAATGTCTTGTTTGGGAAGAGTATAGATGCAACTCCTCAAGAGGACTTATTGTCTAATATTCACCCAACGGAGAGAGTAGAGATAGTAAAACCAGAGGATACATTGGAACACTTGATGCAGGGAGATGTGCCCTTAGAAGATGCAGCAAAGTTGATGATTAAGTCTCCGGGCGGAGGATACGGGTTTCCACTAAAGATAGTTACGCCATCAGGAAAAGAACTAATGAGCTACTCTGCAGCTTACATCTCAGAAAAACCGCCACCCGATGACGTTGTACAGATGGTTGAGATAACAGAAGGTAACATATACGACTCTCCTTTTAAATTTTTCAACAACCTGTTTGCAAGAAATATGTTTTATTTTGTGCGCAAACTTCCAATTCCCGGAATTCATAGAGATGTTGCTTACTCAGGAGCATCTGATCCTGCTATTCAGTTAGTTGAGGCTATAGCTAACTTTTATAACCAGCCTGTTTTAAACCCAGAGCATTACTCTCCCTTGCATGACCCATCTCGTTATAGCTTTGGATATTTACTCAAGTTAATCTCAGCCTCTTTTAGAGGAAAGGTTCCACATGAGTTAGATAGTTACTTTGATATGTCTAGATTAAGTGAGCCGCATCAAGCAGCCACACCTTTGCACATAGAGGAGCTACCTAACAGTACCTTAAAGGACAGGTTTAATCGTGTTATAGATTTATTTTGCGGGAAGTTTGAGAGTTACTTAGCTGCTCAGCGTATTGCAGATATATATGGAGCTGATGAGGTTTTGAGAGTACATTCCGAGACGGTTCCAATGGGAGGAGTTGTATATGGTTTACCTGCTGCCTCGAGGTTTTACTTTGGCGAAAATATAGAGAGTTTGCCTTTGTGGAAGAAAGCGTGGCTAGTAGGTTCTATACAAGCACCGTCTGTTTATTTATCGGAAAATTATAAGGTTAAAGGTGCTCAAAGAGCTATGTATGTTTTGGAATCTTTAAAAGAAAGAGGAGTAATACAGAGCACTGACTATGTCGATGCTCACAAGCATTTAATGGCTGTTATCAGAGATCCACGCAATGTTCCAGTTTTTAATATGAATATCTCTAATCCACAAAACACATTCGATCCTGAAGTTATGTCCGAGGTTCCTCCTAACTGGCAAGAAAGAGTAAGTGAGTTGCTTAAGAGTTACCGGGAAAACGGACCATCTGGTCTTCCTAAAGGGGAGTATGTTTTTACAGAAAACGGAATTGTGGTCAAGCTTGATGCGCCGGATCTTCCACAATTTGTTGATAATCCAAGACATCTTGAGAGGTTTGTAAATATGCATTACCTTCTTGTTAAAGATGAGATTCCACAACAACATTTATTATTAGAGGAGTTTCAGCCTTTAAACGTTGTTGATAAAGGAAAAAGAGATGTTGTGGAGTTAGGAGATATGAGAGTTGATATACCTGAGTTAAACGGCCATCCAGCTATAGCCTTTGTTGTCTCAAATGGGGACGAGGTTGTGTCTGAGTTTGACCCAACAGGGGTGTTGGCAGAGTATCCAACGCCGCCTGGCTCAACAATAAAACCTTTTATGGCAACGTTTGTAGAATATTGGTACCAGCAACATGGTGAATTATTTGACATTATGTCTACCAAAATAGATGATGCTCCCTTTGATATTGAAAGAAATATGAGCGTGTTAAATGCAACCGAATCATTAAACTCTCGCTCCCCAGATAATCAACTCACCTTAGCTGAGGCAATTGCCCACTCTGCAAACGTTCCTTTTATGAGAGAGTGGAGGAAGATTTTAGCACGAGATCCAGATGCGTTTTCCAAGATGCAGGACTTTTTAAACAAAAATTTTGGAATTTACTTTACTGATATCTATGGTGAAGAGCTTACAAAACCAACTCCTTATGTGGCTATTGGAAGCGATGCATACATCCCAAGTTTAGAAAGATATGCTCAGGCTTATTCTTTAATAGCAGATCCTTCCAAGGTTCAGGATCCTGATGTTAGGGTTATTGTTGAAAAGGTTAATGGAGTATTGGGAGACTATCAGAAGAAACAGGTTAACCCGATGGGTGGTCACACTTGGGGGGAATTCCTTAGGTTTTTTGAAGGGATACATGCCAAAACAGGAACAGTTCCTTTGTCTATGAAGCAAAATTTAAACTCTGATTTGCTGGCTGTGGGATGGAAAGATTCACACAAAGTTGTTATTGTAAGAATAAATAATGGAGATAGTCCTGGTATTCACAGATTCGCATCCCAAAAAGCTTTACCTATTTTGCGTCATATTATTGATAAGTTAGACCCAGTTCAAATACCTAAAAAGTTGCCAGAGCCAGTAGATACAAATAATGTAGCTGAGTTTATAGGAAGTGTGATTTCTGAGCATGCAGCAAGTAATGGATTTGAGTCGTACTCTCCGGTCTTTGTTCCTCACGCAACTCATCTTTTGGACACGACAGGTCATGCTGTGATGGACATACCCGCAAGATCTGTGGTTGATTTTACTGGGAAGGTTGTTAGAGGAACTAACGGGCATGATTTAGCTGAGGTTATTATTGGAACTCACCACGAGATGGTTTTAGGGGATCGTTATATGGAATCAATGAGAACTGTAAGTGGTTATGTGCCTGCTGATAGTATAAACAAAAATGTTATCCCACATTTAGTTAATCCAGAGCTTGATGAGATGTTATCTCATATTGGAAGCATGACAGGTGATTTACCAGGTAAACCATTATTAGTAGTTTTGGATGGTAACGAGAAATCTCCGGCGTTGTATGCACTTTACCAGTCTTTAGCGAGAAGGAATATGTTTGCTGCGACTTACGAGGATTTTGGTACTGCTTTTAAAGAACTTGGTTTATCTAAAGATACTTCTAGACCAATTATTGTGGTGAATGGAGATATGCTGGATAAGTATTTACAATTAGGGAGAGAAGGGGATGTTGTAAAGATTCTTGAGTACGAAACAGAGCATATAAAACAGATGAAATTATTAAAAACGGCTCTTGGTGATAAGTTTTTAGACCATATCTTTTGGAATGGGGATAAAGCGACTCACTCACAAAGATTGTTGGAGATTTTTGCTGATGGGTTAAATCGCTTTGACACAAATCAACAACATGATGCTGAGAGAGTTATCTCTGCACTGGAGTATCAATGGTGGGATGAGAGACCAGAAAAACCAGAACGCTTACTCAAGATGTACTCGCTTTATAGAGACTTGATGGCTCAGATCAACTCGGGACAGAGTATTGATCAAAAGAAGGCGAGAGAGCTGTTTAATATGCTAGACGAGTTCAACAAAACCCCTTTAACTGATTTAGAGAAGAAGATTTTGGGAATAAGTGAGTAAGATTTATTCAGTTTTAATCTCAAATTTTTATACCACTTACACTCTTTATTTTACTTTATTTTACCATAACTCCAGACTTTCTCAGCATTATCAACGCTCACAAGGGTTTGCATTCCACCAACTACCTTTTCGAACTCAACAACAGGGCTTCCAGCATTTTTATCTTTTTTATTTTCAACTAACGTCAAGCCAAGACTACGTCCATGTAATTCCCTTTCTAGCTTCTTGTGGAGATCTTGATCATGTTTTATATTATCTCCAACGATTACTAACTGACCATTTCTATACAGTAGTTCTATATTAACTGTACTTTCGGTTAATAACTTGATTAGAACTTTTTCTGCTGATTCGCTCATTCCAACAATATTTCGGTCTTTAATAAACCAATCTATCGATGTTTTAAGGTCTTTTTCTACTGTGGATAGTGATTTTCGTCTTCTAGTAAAAGTAATCTTTGTGGGTTTAACTAAAAGCATAAACCTCACATCATCACCCAATCCAAACTTCTCTCTTATATACCCAACCTCATCTTCATTTACAGCATTACCTTGTTCGTTTATCCTGTATGCTCCTCTTAATCTAACCTCTTTTCTTATCTTTCCATCTTCTCCAGTAACCTTAACCTGTTCTATAAATGCTATAGCTTCTTCATCATTACCATTTTTTACTCTTACAACCAACATATTTCTTATCTTTCCATCTTCACCTTGTATCCTTACTGCTTTATACTCACCAGCAGAGGAGGGG
This sequence comes from Candidatus Roizmanbacteria bacterium, assembly GCA_027002315.1. GTDB lineage: Bacteria > Patescibacteriota > Microgenomatia > UBA1406 > GWC2-37-13 > JALWZV01. The sequence continues at coordinate 5,973 of JALWZV010000010.1, forward strand.
ATAGAGATAGCTCCTTCAATACTTTCAAACTCTTGTTCCTCTACCTCTACTAATCTTTCAACAGCTGTTTGTTCTGTAAGGGTAAATAATTCTTCTTTATTCTCTATATTATTATCACCTACTCCTTGATTAAGAATAATGAGTGGTTTATATTTTTCCAATCCTGTGATATTTTCAATAGCACCACCAGTGACTAGTCCTTGAGCATACTTTGTTAAGATATTGATTTGAGTACCTGTTTCATCTCCTTCTATAGTCAAAGGAGTATATTGATTAATGTTCAAATGATATTTAATTGATACTAATACGTCTTCTACAATTCCCTTTATCTGTGAGTAGTCAGATACAGAAACGTTAGCCGCATTTCTTATTTCTCCTGCTTGTGAGGAGTTGTTTAAATGCACTTCACCTACTTCTCTTATTTCTCCTGCTTGTGAGGAGTTGTTTAAATGCACTTCACCTACTTCTCTTATTTCTCCTGCTTGTGAGGAATCATATAAAACCACTGCTCTGTTTATTTCTTTTATTCTTTCTATTTTACCTTTTCCATGAGTACGTACTTCGTCAGCATTTTCGACACTTACAACTGTTTGTTTTTTGCCATTTGAATCAAATACCTCTTTGAATGCAATGGTGGGATCTTGAGTTTTTTCACCTGTTTGTTTTTTAATAACCGTAAAACCAATATTAATATTAGATTTTTGGAAGGCATCTATAAATACACGTCCATAATATGTTAAATTGTCATAACCATTTGTTGTAACAACCACCAACTGGTTATCTTTATACATTACAGATATCTCATCTTTCTCATTGAACGTTCTTAATCCTTCAATCACTCCTGCTACTTTTTCTTTATCAACACCATGTTGTTCTAGATAGTTTTCTACTACAGAAGCTTTATCCTCTGTAAACTCTCCTGCCTTAAATATTATCTCTGCATCTACTCCTGTTGTTTGAACAATCTCTGGAGCTTCTTCTTCAACAACCTCTTTTTCTTGAAGGGGAAGCAGGGAAGAGAAGGCGTTGTTTTCAATTTGTTCTTGTGTAAACTCAAGATCTGTTTTTGCCTGTAGTCTTTCAACAAGGTTATCCATATCATTAGACCTTCTTCCATCAATAAGTACTAGTGTATCTTGATTATCTTCACCTTTGACAACCTCAAACACTCCATAAGCTTTTTCATTATCTTTGTTTCTTGCCTCAACCACCACAAACTTTTTACCACCAACCTCAATTCTTCCTGCATCTCTGGTATTTTCTATTGTTACTTCTTTGCCAAAGGAGTAGATTTGGGAGCTGGAAGCAGGTTCAAATTCAAAACCTCGTTGTCTATTTTCAAGATTAACTGATATTTTGTCTAAATCGCTTACAAAACACACAACATCGGGACCTACTACATTTAACTTTGCTTTATCTGTTTGCTCAACTGCATAAATTGTGCTTTGTTGGTATGCTTTTACTGAGGTTGTTTCTTTTGATTGAGTCATCACGGTTAATGTAGCTGTTTCTTTGACGGTTGCGTTGGCGTCATTGGACACTTCTTTAATAACTGCTACAGAATTACCGCTAGCATTAACCTGTAAATACCTATGGTTTTCAATAAATGCTCTTGATTGTCCTTCTACTTCTATATTTGCCTCATTATTATGAACATAAATCTTTCCCTTATCTTTTCCTATGACTTTACCTATGACTGTAGTTTTACCATTAATTGTTTCATTATGTTCAATGTGTACTGTAGCATTGTTTGTAGCTTGCACAGTTCCTATGTTATCGGTTATATTAACAGTTCCTGCACTAGCTGCGATTTCCCCCTTATTGGTCTCTACCTGTACCTCTAAGTCTTTCTCACATCTTAGTACACCCTCTACTGTTTCAACTTCTGTGTTTTTATTTACAGTAACTATTTCATTTTCTGCTATTGTCTTTCTATCTTGTGTAGCAACTGGAACTGTTTCTTCAGCAGGGGATAAGCCTGATAGATCAACAGCGTTCTCAAAGATATCTTCTATTGAGAGGTTATTTTCTCCAAGTCCAAGTCTGGTGTTTAAGTTTTGTATAAACTGTGTTTTAGTTTTATCTTGTTTTACATCTTGTTCTTCAACGGCTCCAATCAATACTAATCTATCTTTACCATCCTCTGCCTTTACTACCTCAAACACAGAATAAACAGGACTATTGTTATCTTTCTTGTTATACCCTTTAACCACAGCAAATCTTCTTTCACCAGCTTCAACAATTTTACTTTCTACATCTTCCACATGAGGATTGTGTTTAAACTCAAGATATATGCCTTTGAATTCAAGATCACCTCCCTTATAAAATATTTCTTCCACTGCCTCTCCTTTGTTTTCAATCAACCATGTTGATTTTTGAAGACTCACAACTTTTCCACCTTCCATTGTTGTAATATGGGTAACTGAGGT
>JALWZV010000011.1 GCA_027002315.1 Candidatus Roizmanbacteria bacterium
GGAGGCGGGTGTTTCTAAGAGCACGATCTTCTACTACTTTAAGAATAAGAACAACTTGGAGAAGGAGCTCGTGCTTTACACGATCCGGAGGTTCTCGCCGTGGAAGGATGGAAATTTGGAAAACGCTATTAGAAGGAGATTACAGCTTACAAAGGAGTATCCCGGTCTTGCGAGACTTATCTACACGTTGTTCGACAATCTCAGCAAAACCGATCCCAAGTTCATAGAGGAGATGAGACAGAGATCGTTCGAAAAGATTGCGAATCTGTTGGAGAAGGAAGGTTATAGAAATTGCAAGGATCTCGCCATCTTGTTGCTCGCATTTCTCGACGGTTTAGCCATGTATTCTATCTACATGCCTATAGATTTCTCGAAGTATGAGGAACTGATTTTGAAGGCTTTTAGGAGGTTAAAGGATGAAGTTTAGAATACTTTTGGTTGCCGTAATAATCGTTGCGATCGTTCAGACGGTTAATGCCGTTGAGTTGTCCGTTAAGACGATTCCGGATAAGCCCACTACCGGAAAGTTCGTTATTAGAGTTGATGTGATTTCTCAGAATCCCATACAGAACGCAAATCTGGTAATTTCCGGATTTCTGAGCAAAAGCGTAAGCTTGGGAGATTTCACCGGCAAAACTTCAGCCGAGTTCGAAGCATATGCTGACAAACCGGGAATTTACAAGCTTGAGGTTAGACTCAGTTATGTGGAGTTGATAAACGGCACTCCAAGAAGCGGATACGTAAGGGGAACTTATGCGATAATGGTTTTTGAAAAACCGCATTTCGAGATTCTAAGGGTTGAAGGAAGCGTTAAGCCGGGGAAGAAGGGAAATATTACGATTGAAGTCGTAAATAGGGGTGGAAACGCTGAGGATGTTAAAGTTAACTTCAGCGGTTTTTTAGCTAAGAATCCGAACAGATTCTTCCCAATCTGGAAGAGTAACGAGATAAAAATCCTTAAATTTGTTTGCGCTATTGTACTATAATACTGTGTATGAAAAGAGAAAAACTAAAATCAGGTATATATCGGCATTATAAAGGTAATTTTTATGAAGTGTTTTTTGTGGCACAACATTCTGAAACTGAAGAATCTTTAGTGGTTTACAAAGCACTGTATGGAGAAAGAGGCATGTGGGTTCGTCCCTACTCAATGTTTATAGAAAAAGTTGAAGTCAATGGAAATATGGTAGAACGTTTTATGTATGTCCAAGAGAATAGAGAGAGGAGTGATGATGCAAGTTTTTAAATTTTTAATGGGTATTGTTTTGGTTCAATTAATTACAGTTGTTTTGTTTATGCTCTCACCAGATAGCTTGGATGAGACAGCACTGTTACGTTTAATTGTTCCTTTGTTTTTTATTTCTCTTATGGTTGCATTTTGGTTCTCTTCTTTGGTTGAAAACTTTAAAAAAGATGCAGTTGAAAAAGTAAAAGAGGGTTTCTTAAAAGAGAGAGAGAACTTGTTGGTTAAAGCAGAACGGGCAAAAACCAGAGTTGTAAAACAGGCACAAAAAGAGATAGCCAAAGAAGCAAAAGTTACCCATGCCAAGGCAAACTTTAAAGTAGGTGCTGCCTTTGCAGGAGTATTGGGTATTGGTGCATTGTTTGTATTTGCTCAAATGATTACAGTAGGGCTAATGGTTATGACGGCTACAGGTGGGGCAATGGGTGGTTATATTTGGCGTGGGAAACGTTTGGAAAATCAAAATATTAAAGAGATAGCAGTATCTAAAAATTTTAAGGTTATAGAAACCAAAAAGAAGTAAATAAATCATATTAAGTTATGAAGTAGTATAATCATCTGTAATTAACAATAAAAAGGAATTTTAAAATGAAAAAGATATTATTATCGCTTATTACAGCAGCATCATTTGCAACAGCAGGTGGTTGTGTTTTGGTACAGTCAAACGACATGAATGTAACGTGGAAAGCCTACAAAACATTGGCAAAGTTAGGTGTATCGGGACAATTTACAGGTGTGACCTATACACCTCATGCAAAAGAGGGTAAAAACTTTAAGGAGTTATTGCTTGGTTCTAAAGTCTCCATAGACCTTTCTAAAATAGATACAAAAAATGAAGGTCGAGACAAAACTTTGGTTGAAAACTTTTTTACCAAGCTCAGTGGAAAAAGTATAGAAGGTGTTATTGTTTCTATGAAAGCAGATAAAAAAGAGAAGGGAAAACGTGTCTATCATGGAGTGGTTGATGTCAATATTACTATGAATGGGAAAACACTCCTTATTCCAATGAAGTATGACTATAAAAAAGAAAATTTCAAAGCAACAGGAACTATTGATCTTTTTGATTTTTCTGCAAATGATGCTTTAAGTAGCATTAACAAAAGTTGTTTTGACTTACATAAAGGAAAAACATGGAACGATGTAACCATAGGCTTTAGTATCATGATCAAAGCTTCACTTTGTGACGTTAAAATAGAAGCAAAAAAGAAGTAGTCCATATTTA
>JALWZV010000012.1 GCA_027002315.1 Candidatus Roizmanbacteria bacterium
ATATAACTATAAGTACTTTGTTATGTAAATATGGAAGGAACAAGTGATGTCATACGCCCGGGGATTAATAGATTCCCTGAAACAAAAAGAAATAACACCGTGGTTAAAAAAGAGGGGCACTTTTTTGGAAACGCTCGTAATTTAGCATTATTGAAACATTGGATGGAAAGATATGGAAAAAAAACGCCATTATTAGATGTCTTAAAACAATTAACTAAAAAATAAAGTCAATTATAAAAAAGACAATATCTCACTAATTTTAAATCTGCTAAAATGTAGGTTATGCACAAAAGAATTCTGCAGTTTATAAAAAAACCTACCAGTAAAAACATCATTATTAACACTATTGGTAACTATCTAAACGTGGCCTTCATCTCTGCATACGCGCTGCTTTTGGTCAGGATTCTGGAACCAGCAGAGTACGGAGTACTAAGTGTCTTGCTGGGCATCGCCTATGTCCTGGCTAATCTCTTAGATTTCGGGGTCACAGCGACAATTTACTCCTATCTACCGCCTCTTATTGAGTCAAGAGACTTTAATCTTTACAAGTTTTTGAAGAGTACTTTTTTCTATCAATTTGTGTTCTCGTTTACAGTGATAGTTGCTCTCTTTATCGCGTTTCCAACCTTAGATAAATACTTTTTCAAAACCAACGCTCCAGCGTGGGAACTTTATATCACCACAATATCTGTACTTTTCTTAATCTGGCAAAACTTTGCACTCAACGCCTTGTTTGCAGCCAAACAATTTTTGCAAGCTAATATCTTTTTGAACACAGCTAATATCATTAAAACTATCCTCCTTTTACTCTTTATCGTTACAAAAACAATCAGTGTCGGAGCCATTATCTTCACATTTGGAATTATCGGACCGATGATATTTTTTAGTTTGTTATTTATGAAAAAAAGATATGTTGTGACACAGATTATAAAGGCGCCAATACACAGATCAGAGTTTAGATTTGGATACACAATAACATATTTTATAGCTTCACAATTTTTTAACTTAGGTTTAAGAATGGATTTATTTTTACTATCATTCTATGGATTAAGAAATGAGGTTGGGTATTACGGACTTTCTCAAAAAATTATTCTAACCATTCTTGCATCAGTAGCAAGTGTCACTCAAGTACTATCACCACGTTTCTCCAAGATTAAATTTAAAAACGAGATTATTAGAGAGATAAAACACGCCATCTTGTACTTATCAATCCCAACTGCACTCTTTACTTTCCTCTTCCTTCTTCCTAAGCAGGTTTTCTACATTGTGTTTACAAAAAAATTTGCGCTGACAGCCACACTAACCAAACAGTTAGCTTTAGCTTATGTTATCTATCCACTCTCGAATATTCCTCTAATCTTCGTTCTGTACACGGCTAAAAAGCCAAAGTTTATCCTTGTGGCAAATATTGTTTTCTTCTTCACCATAACCTTAGGAGCTTACTTTTTTATTCCAAAATATGGAGCGTTTTGTCTACCTTATGTAATATTTGTAGCAATATTAATAGCCGGATTTATACTTTCAATAAGCACCATTGGGATATATAAAAAGATGGGTTCTGTTTTAATAAAGGATATTATTCATCTCCCAAAGAAGGTTTAAGAGACGCAGACGGAGAAGCTGGTTTTGTCAAAAACTGAGAGATCTCCATCTTGATATTTTTCCAATTATCTAACCCATCTTTGGGTATAAGAATAAATCCTCCATAAGGCGAGAAGGATTCTTGAAGATAATTAGAACTAGATAACACAACTGTTCTTAGTTGATACTTGTCAGCATCCTTGAATTTCTCTATAAACTTTTTCATGTCCGTGATAGAAATATCGGTTTTAATATGTCTACTTAATTCATTGATTAAAGGAATAATCTTGGGTATAAAGCCTACTGACAAAATTCTATCTTTAACTGCTTCTAAAAGAAGCTGTTGTCTTCTTGCTCGACCAAAATCGCTTCCATCCTGTAAAGAATGTCTTGATCTTACATATTTTAAAGACCTTTCTCCGTTCATAATCTGAACACCTTTATCAAAGTGCAGATGTTCATAACGACATGGAAATGCTACAACAGGAGATTTTGTAGCAATTTTTTCCAGCTCTGGTAACTCTGACTCGTCCTTGCCACACAGGTCTTTTTCTTTGCCTGTTATTGGGTACTCGTAGTCATCAAAAGTTTTCTCAACATTGATCTTAACTCCTCCAAGCATATCGATGGCTTTTTCAAAACCACTAAAGTCTACGGCCACAAAGTTATCCGCTTTTTGTCCGGTCATCTGATAAACTGCATCCCTCAACAAGATAAACCCTGCTTCAAAACCAGATCCATGAAAAACTATATCAGGATAATTTTTTTCATCAAGTCCTGATTGAAATAGAGCGTTAATCTTAAAATGAAAATCATCCCCAGATTTAGTTTTAACCTTTACCCAAATATCACGCGGAATAGAGATAAGAACAGCCTTCTTTTTCTCTGTATCAACATGAAACAGCATTATCGTATCTGTTAAATAAGCTCCATCATGCCCTTGTCCTCCATACCCTAAAAGAAGAATATTGAAAACATGTTTAGGTTTTGCTGGTTTATTTTTAACAGTTTTAGTTTTTTGAGGAATGTATACTCTGTGGTAAGCATTGTAAATATTGATACCGAAATAAGCAAGAAAGGCTAATACTATGCCAGCAATTATGAATACATACTTTTTCATCTGAAGTACACATTATACACTAGTAACTCCAACCTTGAGGATACTTTTTATACCACCTAACTAGAGACTCAACGCTATCTTTTATACCTCGTCTCGGCGACCAACCTAACACCTGCTTGGCTTTGGAGATATTGGCTATCATCTTTGCGTACTCTCCTTGACGTGGAGTTGTTTTTTTTAACTCAAATTTTTTACCCGTGATTTTTTGTACCTCATTAACAACCTCTAAAACAGAGTTTCCTGTTCCTGTTCCTAAGTTGATAGTCTCACTTTTACCTCCACTCATTAAATACTCAAGAGCCTTTACATGAGCTTTATTTAAATCCACAACGTTAATGTAATCACGTATCGGAGTTCCGTCCTCTGTCTCAACATGAGGACAGGTTAAATAAAACGGCTCTATACCTAAAGCTCCTCGTACAGCGTTTTGCACCAATAAAGAGGATGGTTTTTTAGAATCACCAATTAATCCATCATCAGACGCTCCACACACATTAAAGTAACGCAAGATTACATAATTTAACCCCTTAATTTTATTAAACCATTTCATTATATTTTCAACCATTCGTTTAGACTCTCCGTACGGATTAGTTGGACTAGTTGGATGTTTCTCGTCAATAGGTACATACTGAGCCTCACCATAAACAGCACACGTAGATGAAAAAACAATTTTGTTAATCCCGTGATCTAATAACTGAGTTAATAAACTCTTGCTGCCGCAAACATTATTCTCGAAATAAATCTCCGGTTTTTTCATCGACTCATCAACTAAACAAAATGCTGCATAATGTAAAACAGCGTCTATGTTTTTCTCTTTGGTGAGAATTTTTGAGATATCATCCTGTATATTTGCTTGATAAAAAGAAAGTTTACCTGGAAACTTACGCGATAACACATCCATCGGTTCTTTGTATCCTCGAGATAGATTATCTATAGCCACAACATTAAAACCTTTGGAAAGCAGAACATAAGTAGCAACAGAACCTATATACCCACCCGCTCCTGTCACAAGAACTTTTTTCATAAATAAAACTTAAAACTTTTAACTCTTTTTCTTCTCAAAGTAAACAATCAGCTCTCCTAAAAATCCAGTCATGATAATTTGAGCTCCTAAAATAATCAAGAGTATAGCTAAAAGAAGAGCGGGACGTCTGTATAACAACTCATTAAAAAACAATCTTTCTATCGTAAGATAAAGTCCTAATAAAAATCCTATACTAAAGACAACGCTACCTAGCATCCCAAAAAAATGAAGCGGTTTTTCAGCAAATTTGTAAATGAAATATGCAGTTAAGGTATCAAAAATTCCAATAAAAATCTTTTTTATCCCAAATTTAGATTTACCATATAACCTATCCCTGTTATTAACCCTAACCTCAGCTACCTTAAACCCTTTTAGATTTGCAACTAAAGGTAGGAAACGAAAATTATTTGAGTACAAAATAACGTCGTTCAAAACTCCACGTCTCATCGCCTTAAATCCACAATTAATATCTGTAAAGGGCGATGAAAGAAACGTCTTTAAAAAAAGGTTAAAAATCTTAGAGTAGATCTTAATCACAATGTTATCTTTTCTTCTCGACCTGACTCCATTAACAAACTCAGCTCCTTCGTTTATCTTTTCCAAAAACTTCTTAATATCTGCTGGGTCATCCTGTAGATCACCGTCCATAAAAAAAATAATATCTCCCTTAGATATCTTAATCCCATCACTTAATGATTGTCCTTTACCCATTTTTTTACGATGCGTGATAACTCTAACATGATTATCCTTTTCTTTAAGCTTAGATAAGATGGAACCAGTATCATCAGTAGAACCGTCGTTTACAAATACAAGTTCATAATTAGAGTTCAATTTGCTTAATACTTGTTTTAGTTGGCTATATAACGGTTCAATATTTTTCTCCTCATCGAGAAAAGGTATTATTATTGATATCATATTTTTTTGTATACTTCTATATCAAGCTTTGAAAAAACTAACCTATACTTTTTATCTTGCCGTAACATTTTATAAACTTTTTTAGACAGCTCGTTTCCATTTGCCTCCCATTTAGCTATTATTACTACGTCAGCCTTTCTATACTTATCCTGTTGTTTAATTATATCATCTTTTTTTATTCCAACATTTTGATATGCAGGGTCAAAAAGAAAGTTATAAAAAAAACGGTGGTTTATAAAAAACGGTGCTATCTGTGGAGTAGTGCATAGTTTGATGTTATCATCAATATATTGTTTTTGTAGCTGATGGATAACACTCATCTCGTTTGAATAAGTTCTGTAATTTAGATATTTTTTGACTTGTTTTCTTGAGGCATTGAGAGTGATAAAAAAAAGTGCCAATAATAAAAGCGTCACCACGTACTTTCTTTGTCTATTCTTTTCTCTTAAAAGATAAAACAATTTATCAAAAGAGTAAATTAACCCAACAAAGGTGAACGGTATAATAAGAGATATGTAATGAAAATACACAACTCTCATTAGCGAGTTTTTAGATAAAACATTAAGTAATATCTGGGGCAATGAGATTAAAAATTCAGGCCATGCTATTAAAGGAAAATACAGAGTATATACTAAGATTTCGTTTAAATAGTCTAGAGTGCTAAAACTAAAAAAACGCCTTAAATTTTCTCGTAAGGAAGGGGAGTAATAATGAGATGCAAAGTGCGAACCATGATTAAAGTATGGTATAACAACAAACACTACAAGTATAAATAACAAAACTGAAAAAAGACTTAACAATACACCTTCCTTTTTTCTTCTGGTTTTTAAACTAATGTATAAACCAAGCATAAAGGTTATAAGAAATGTATTCTCTTTAGTTAACCATGTTAAAAAAACAAAGAGTAGCCCTATCTCAAAATGTTTTTTGGATTTTTGAGTTAAAAAATAAAAAGCAAAAATTAAAAATGTTATCGATAAAGCAACTCCATGAAAATCAAACATATTTACGTAGTGAAGCAGGGGAGATAACAAATAAATTAGACTTATATATAATGATATGTTCTTGCTCAATCTTTTCTTTGCAATTAAATATATTCCAAGAGCACCAAGAGACAAGATTATTGACTGGATTATTAATAATATTTCTGGACTGTTCCATATCCAGTACAAAGGAGCGAATAAGGCCAAAATTGGATCAAAATGTATGGCTAAACGAGAGGTATTAGTCAGAAGATGGGGATTCGTTAGCTCTAAAAAACGTCCTTTTGAGGTGTTATAAACAACCTGACCCATTATGCCCAGATCGTAATAATAAGATTTAAAACTAAGTAGACGTAAAATAGAAAAATACGAAAAGAAAACAGAGTAGGCTGTCATCATGAAACCTAAGACTATCTCTATACCAAATTTAGCTGTGAACTTAATTATCTTTTTTAACATTGCCTGAGTGAAATTTCTTGTACACCTCACGGAGATGAAAATTTGTAATGTGCGTGTATATCTGCGTTGTTGAGATGTTCTTATGACCAAGCATCTCCTGTACAGAACGCAGGTCCGCGCCATGATAAAGTAAGTCTGATGCGAATGAGTGCCTCAAAACATGAGGTCCAATTCTAAATGGAATATGTGCTCTAACTCTGTACTTATCAACAAGTCTCTCCACAGATCTAACAGATAAACGCATCTTTTCATCAGTTAAGCCCTCTTTCGATTTTGGTCCTGAGTAACGAATAAACAATGGTCTGTAGGGGTCATTTCTTTTATCTAAATATTTTTGAAGCCACTCTTTTGCTTTATCAGACAAAAAAACTACACGCGCTTTACCTCCTTTTCCAATCACTCCAAACTCCCCCTTTTTCATATTTACCTGATCCTTATCTAAACTCACAAGTTCCGACACACGAAGACCTGTGGAAAAAAGAACCTCTAAAATGGCTCTATCACGATATCCAATAATATTATTTAGTTCTACAGCATTAAAAAGTCTCTCCAGTTCTTCTTCTCGTAAAAACTTAATATTTCTATCTCTCTTTTTACCAAGCTCGATAACCTCAGGAGAGATAACCTTCAGATCTTGCTTCAGTAAAAATCGAAAGAAGGAACGTAGGGCAACTAAGAAGTAGGTTTGAGTTTGTCTCTTGAGGTTGCCTTTGTAGGGATTTTTATATCTGTGAGATAAAAAAAGTCTGAACTGTCTAATAATATCTTTATCTATACTCTCAACCTCTATGTTGTTAATATCTTCTTCTTTTACACCTTTTAACTTAACCAACCATTCTTTAAAAAAGTTTAAGTAGTATGAGTACATTCGAACTGTTCTAACAGACAAATTCTTATCCAACTCACAATACTCTAAAAATCTATCAATGGCATCCTCAAGTCCCATATTTGTATTTTACATTAAACGACATCGAATTATCAAAAGGAATTTTTACGTTATTTTTGATAAAATAAGCAGATTGGAGGCCACTTAGCTCAGTTGGCTAGAGCATTCGGTTTACATCCGAAAGGTCGGAGGTTCAAGTCCTCCAGTGGCCACTCATTTTAGTATTTAGTATCTTGTATTTAGTTAGGAATAATGAATGATGAATTTATTAAATTTCTAATTGACCTAATTAACCTAATTACTAAACAATAATGAATAATAAGTGAAGAATAAAGAATGCAATTTTTAATTTTTAATTTTTATTGAATGTTAAATGTATTAATTTTAAATGTTTAAAACATTAGTTCATTAGAAATTGAAAATTGATTAGAAATTAAAAATTAGAAATTAGAAATTGTTTTTGATAGCCGGGGTGGCGGAATGGTAGACGCGCAGTCTTGAGGAGGCTGTGGGGTAACCCGTGGAGGTTCAAGTCCTCTCCCCGGCACTATACGAAAATTGTCATTGCGAGCCTGCCTGTTCAGGCAGGGAGCGAACAGAGAGAGCGACGTGGTCATGTCCGAACCAGGCAAGTCAGACCACGTCGAACCACGTCAGACGTGGTCGAACGCGGCTTTGCTTGCCCAGATCAGGCTCCGCCTGACAATCCCCACCGTTATATTTTTTAATATAACTCATGAAGAACTAAAGAGTAGTCAGCCCTACTCTCACACAGGCGGAGATCGCTTCGTCAGTCGCTAACACTCCTTCCTCGCGATGACGTGAGAGAGTAGTCATTGCGAGGGCGATGACGTGTTTATCATTAGAAATTGAAAATTGATTACCTGCCCGCCATTTGCCTGAGTCAAAAGCGATGGCAAGCGGGCCTGCCCGCAATCGCTGAAGCGATAGCTTCTGCAGGCGGGGAAATTAATAAGGCTCTTGACTAGCATCTGATATACTAAAGTGTGAAGATGAAAGGTCACAATAAGCCATTAAGCGCATATAAAAGAAAAAAAATAATTCGGTGTTTTTGTTTAGACTTAACAGCTGTTCAAACAAGTAAATTATTAAGCATAAACAGGAATACTGTTAACAAATATTACAATATCTATAGACAAGCAATATATAGATACCAAGTGAACGAATTAAAGAAGTTTAGAGGAGAGGTTGAG
>JALWZV010000013.1 GCA_027002315.1 Candidatus Roizmanbacteria bacterium
TTTCAAATTCTTATTGAATGTTAAATGTATTAATTTTAAATGTTTAAAGCATTAGTTCATTAGAAATTATTTAGGAATTAGGTTAATTAGGTCAATTAGAAATTTTATTTGTATTTAGATGTTTGGTTTGTCTGACTAAGAAGTTAAGATTATTGCGACAGTATTAGCAACCCCCGAGGTTGTCTTGATTAGTGTTTGCTTTTGGTTGGTTTCATCTCAGGTAAAGAGCTTTTTTTCTTTTTGCGTGCAAAGATACTCTTCCTCTCCTTTCCTTTAGGTTCTACTATTCGGCTTTCCTGTTGGCGTTTTCTTTCCTCTTCTTGTTCCTTTCGACGTTTTTCTTCTTCCTCTTTTCTTTTTTTCTCCTCATCTTTTTTACGCTTTTCAGAGATTGCTTCTTTTTCTCCTTCTTTAACTAGATTAAAAAGCTTTTGTTTTAGCGAGTTCATATGTTCTTCATCTTGTTTTCTGTATCTTTCTTGTAATCTGTCTAGATTTAAGGGTGTGCTTTTATCTGTAGGAACCTCACTAGGTCTTAGTTCATTTGCATTTGAACCGTGACTTTTACCTCTTTCTTGTGTGGACTCGGGTTTATAAAAAGGATTAAAGCTTTGTTTAATAGCCTTTGTTGTTTTTTTACCTGTTGATTTTCCTAACTCAAACAGTTCTCCTAATGTATTCTTAATTAGCTTTTTTGGCATTTTTGAAACCAACTTTTAGATACTTACATTTTATACATGAATTGTAATATGGGCAAACGATAGCATCACACTTAACATCTACTCCTTCGAGTTTTAGTAAAACTCTTTCCATATGTCGCAATAAAGAACCTTTGATGTAAACTAAATCATTTTCATGTAATTTCTTTTCTAGGACATTACTCGCCTCTAGAACATTTTTGACAACAACCCCTTTTTCCTTACTAAATCCGTTTTTTATAGCCTCGGAGTACGTATGTTTTAGAAGTGGTCCTATTCCTATAAAATAATCTGGCGGATATTTAGATATAACTTTACCAATTTCCTTGTGTTTTGAGATTGATAATTTACCCAACTCCCCCATCTCTCCCATAATGATGATCTTCTTTCCCTTTGTGTAAACAATGTCGTACAATGTCTTAATTCCAACACGAGTTGACACAGGATTAGCTCTGAGGGAGTCATTTAAGACAAAAGTATTTCTTGGCCCTTTTTCTAGACTCATTCTTCCGTGAAGAGGCTGAATGCTTGAGATAACTTTTTTAAACATCTCAATATCTGATTTTGTTAACCTCAAAGTTTTGTTGAGTATAAAATTAATAGATTTAAGCGCAGAGTAAACAGCCATGATGTTATAGATATAATGACTGCCGATAAATTTAGTTTCTACATCAATTCTTTTTTTATTGTCAAAAAAGGTAAATTTGGTTCCTTCTAAACTAACCTCATACCATTTGGTATTTTTTAGGTAAAATACGTCACATTTATTCTTATTGCTACCATACCAAATGATTTTAGAACGTGTATTTTTGGACATAGAACGGACGTTTTCATCATCCCAGCTAAGTATGGAAAATGAGTTTTTGCCTGAAGCTTGTACTAGCTTTCTTTTTTCTAAAATAATATTTTTGAGAGATCCAAGATGTTCTTTATCTGAATGTACCGGTGATATTCCTGTTACTATAGCAATTTTTGGCCTGACAATTTGCAGGTGTTTTTCCATCTCTCCCTTTTTGTCAATGCCCAGTTCAAAGATGATGAAATCTGTTTTTAACCTGGTTTTTAATGCAGTTATTGGGACATTGTAAATAGTATCTAAGTTAATATCTGTAACCACAACATCTCGCTTTTTATTTTTTCTGTTCCGCATAGATCTTAATACGTTATAGAGTATGTAGGTTGTGGTAGTTTTACCTTGACTTCCTGTAATTGCGATCTGAGTGGCTGGCATAAGTGACAGCCAATTTTTAGCTAAGAATCTTCGTGTTGCATGGAAAATTGCTTTAAGAGGATTTGGTTTGTAAGACATTATTTTCTTTTTAACTCAAACTTTTTTCCAACATCTTCTATTTTATAACCTAAGGCCTCAATTTTTTTTCTAAGCTCATCTGCTTTTTTGTAATCTTTTATTTGTCTTGCCTCTTGTCTTTGTTGAGCAAGTAAGATAACTTTAGAATCGATTTTGTCTTTTTTAAGTTGATTTAGATTTAGCCCTAAAACTTTATCGAAATCATTAATCAACTCTAACTTTTCTTCTGTTGCAAGGGTCTTATCTTTAACAACCTCCCAAAGAATTGCTAAAGCTTGAGGTAGTTGAAGATCGTTGGTTATTGAGGATATAAATTTATCTTTATAACTTTCTGCTTTACCTGATAGTTTTACAGAAGATCTCGCTTTTTCTTTAAGTTTTAAGTAAATTTCTTTTAGTCGTTGGTAAGAGTTATCAGCTGACTTAACAGCTTTCCATGTAAAGTTTTGAGCTTGGCGATAGTGCGCTTGTGCGAAAAACAATCTTAGTGAGATCGGGTTAATCTTATTTTTAAGAATATCATCTATTGTGTAAAAGTTACCTAAACTTTTACTCATCTTTTTCCCATCCATCAATAAATGTTGAAAATGAACCCAGTAACGAACAAACTGCACTCCAAATGCGGCCTCTGCTTGTGCTATCTCATTTTCATGATGAATTGGAATATGTTCCACTCCGCCTGAGTGAATATCTATAGTTTTTCCAAGATATTTGGTACTCATAGCAGTACACTCTATATGCCACCCCGGAAAACCATCTCCCCAAGGAGATTGCCAGTGCATTGTGTGATTTTTAAACCTACCAACTCTTTTAAACCAAAGTGAAAAATCTGCAGGATGCTTTTTGTTTTTATCTATGTATACCTCTTCTCTCGCACCTTGGATTTTTTCTTCCAATTTTTGCCCAGATAGACGTCCGTAGTTTTTGAATTTAGATACATCAAAATACAAAGCCTCTTTTGTCTCGTAAGTGAACCCCTTTTTCTCTAATATTTCGTCTATTTTTATCATCTCGTTGATATTGTCGGTAGCTCTTGGTAGATAGTCGGGCATAACTATATTGAGAAGTTTAAGCGTTTTTAAAAAAAAGTCTGTATAATATTTAGACACTTCCCAAACTGTTTTGCCAGTTTTTTTTGCTCCCTTTTCCAACTTGTCTTCTCCAATATCACTATCTCCTGTCAGATGTCCAACATCCGTTATGTTAATTACGTGTTTAACTTTATAGTCGAGATATAATAAAACTCTTTTCAAAAAGTCATTGTTCACAAATGTTCTCATATGACCGATATGAGTATAATCGTAAACGGTTGGTCCGCATGAATAAAATGTAACCAAGGGAGGATTAAGAGGATGAAATGTCTCTAGTGATCGAGTCAGAGTGTTGTAAAGTTTAAGCTCTCTTTTCATCGTTATTAAACTAAAATAACTTTAACAACAAGTAGGGGCTTATTACCAAGTTTTTTTATGAAGAACTCTAACAACTCTTTTTTAAGTGCCTTTTGAATAACAAATTTATCTAATCCTTGATGTAAATAGCCCCCTGTTTTAATTTTATCCTTTATCTTTTGAATAATGGAGTTATTACTCATGCTTATTCCAAACAGTTGTACATCAGGATCTTCTTTTAAGGTATTTGTGTCTTGATTAATTAGTATTGTTATTAACGCTATTCCGTTGCGAGATAATGTTTTTCTCTCTTTCAATACAATTTCGTTAACATCTCTAATTCCATTAGAGTCTACATATATGTTTTTTGTTTTTATTTTTTCTCCTAAGTATGCTTTATTTTTTTCAAACCACACAGTTTCTCCTTCTTTTAGAATAAAAACAGACTCTGGATTAAAACCCATGTCCTCCATTAAGTTTTGGTATTGTCTTTGATGCCTTATTGTTCCTCCAATCGGAATAAAGAATTTAGGATTAATGAATCTTGCCATAAACTTTAGATCTTCTTGGTTTCCATGACCTGATGCGTGAAGTAGGTCTTGAATATCGCTGTATTTAACCTGCGCGCCTTGAAGCGTGAATTCTTCAATAAGACTATAAACATTACTTTCATTGCCTGGTATTGGATCGGAAGAGAAGACTATTTTGTCTCCCCTAGTTATTTTTATATATTTATTTTGTTTTCTAGCAAGTTTTGATAGGGCCGAACCAAATTGTCCTTGTGAACCTGCCGCTATGATACATAATTTATGAGGTGGTAATCTAACAGCACTTTGTTCATTTATGAATATTTTTTTGGAGGTAGGTAAGTATCCTAAACTTTGAGCAGCTTTTGAATTTTGCTGCATAGATCTGCCCAAAAAAACCACTTTTCTATTAAATTTAATAGCTGCATCTACACACTGACGAATTCTTGAGATATTAGATGAAAATGTTGTCATTATAAACTTTCCTTTTGTTGTTCTCATCTCGTCCTCAAATGTTTTACCGACTATTTTTTCTGACAATGTTAACCCTTCTCGTTCAGCGCCTAAACAATCTGACATCAGAGACAAAACTCCTTGCTCACCTGCTTTTGTAATTTCATAAAAATCTGGAGGATTTCCGTACGGTGGAGTTATATCTAATTTAAAGTCTTGTCCATGATAGAAATTTCCAATTGGGCTTTTCAATAAAGTGTGCATACTGTCAGGAATAGAATGAGTTGCCCTGATGAATCTAGTTGTAAACGCTCCAAAACTGTAGTCTTTACGGAACTTAATTTGATTAATCTCTGCATTCACACCAGCCTCCTTAAATTTATTTTCTAAGAAAACCTTAGTTAATTTTGTTGTAAATATGGGAGGTCGACCAAGATCATTGTAGTAAAATGGCAATGCGGAAATATGATCTTCATGTGCGTGTGAAAGAATTATACCTCTAATTTTATCTATTTTATTTTGTAGATATGAGATGTCTGGAATGACAAAATTAATTCCTAGTTCTTCTTGTCCGGTAAAACCAATACCACAATCTATTATAAGAATATCCTCGAGTTTATTATTGTTGTAAAACTCATAAAGATACATATTTTTAGTAACACCTGTAATTCCTCCCAGAGGTACAAATCTTACTTTTTGTTTACCTTTTTGTTTTAGAAAGTAACTTTCTTTTCGTCTTGGATTATTATTAAGCATATTATTTACTTTTTTTTCTTAAGAATGCTGGTATATCAAGTTCTGATGATTCATAAAGGAAGTCTTCTTCCTCATCACTTGGTAAAGTTTTTACCTCTTCTTTTTTAGTTTCATTCTCGATCTTATGTGTTGGTATAGATTTACGTTGCATCTCTTTTTGTGTAAAATTAAAAAACTTTGTTTTCGAGTTATTAAATTTAGTGGCGATAAGAGTAATCTTTATTTGATCCATCATACTTTCATCTATTGTTGCACCAAAGATAATATCGGCATTAGGATCTGCTGTTTTGGCGATAATCGAGGCTGCCTCATCTATTTCTGAGAGTGATATATCAGGTCCTCCGACTATATTAAACAAGATACCTCTAGCACCATCGATAGATGTGTCCAATAGTGGTGACGAAATTGCTTCTTTAATAGCCTCCATACCTCTTTTTTCTCCACTACCTATTCCTATTCCCATGAGGGCTGTTCCTGCATTACTCATTATTGATTTAACATCAGCAAAATCTACATTTACTAATCCTGGCGTGGTAATTAACTCAGCAATCCCTTTTACTCCTTGATGTAAAACAGAATCTATTTTTCTGAACGCTTCTAATATCGGTGTTTTTTTATCTATGATGTTGAGAATTTTTTGGTTTGGAACAATGATTAAAGTGTCAACCTTTTCTTTTAACTTTTCTATTCCTTCTTCGGCGACAGACATCCTTTTTCTTCCCTCAAAAGAAAATGGTTTTGTGATGACAGCAATAGTTAATATACCAAGCTCTTTGGCAATTTCTGCCACTATTGGAGTAGCCCCTGTTCCAGTTCCTCCTCCCATACCAGCAGTGATAAAAACAAGATCTGCTCCGCTAATCTCTTCTTTAATTTTTTCTTTAGATTCTTCGGCTGCTTTTTTTCCTATCTCTGGATCACCTCCAGAACCTAGTCCTTTGGTGATATTCTCACCTATTTGAATTTTATAATCGGATTTATTTGCAAGCAAAGCTTGAGAGTCAGTATTAATAACAAAAAACTCTACTCCTACAATACCACCTTCGTTAATCATTGAAGATATAGCATTACCTCCGCCTCCTCCGATTCCTATAACTTTAATCTTAGCCGGTTGTCCAGCCTTTGGTTTAACTAACATTTGTATTTTTTATGGAATAAATTGTTTAACAAATTCTTTTACTCTTGATATGGTGTTGTCAACGTTAAGATTTTTTAATATTTTATTAAAATCCTTTCTGTCTTGACCCTCAGTCATTATATTTTCTTTTCCGTATGAAATCAAGCCAACAGTTGTTGCAAATTGAGGCGTTAGTATTTCCTCTACCAATCCCGTTATGTTAGAAGGTGATCCGATTCGTATCGATAACCCGAGTATTTTTTTACCAATTAGCGTTAATGGTTTAACTAAAGCTCCTCCTCCTGTGATAACAATTCCGGACTTAATCTCGTTTCCGAAGCCACTCTTTTCTATCTCTTCTCCTATAAGATTAAATATCTCTTCTATACGTGGTGTCATAAACTCATCTATAAGTGTCTTTAAACTGAAATCTAATTTTTCTCTAGTTAATTTTAACTCTGATAAACTTGTTTTACTAAAACCATGTTTTTTTGCCTTCTGAAGTATTTTATTATAATTGTCACTAAGTTTAACCTTGATGCTTTCTGCTTCCTCTAAAGACGTTCTTAGTCCTACAGCTATATCATTGGTAATGTGTTTTGAACCGATAGCTATAGAAGAAGAGTATGCTAGAGCATCTTCTATATAAATAGCTAGATCTGTTTTTCCTCCACCTATATCTACCAAAACTACTCCAAGCTCTTTTTCTGTAGGAGTTAGTGTGCTCATTGCAGATGCTAAGCCTGAAAAAACAAATCCATCAACATCGATACCAAGATCGTCTAAAACTCTTCTAATATTTTTCAAATTAGTAGTTGAGGCAGTGATAATGTGAGTCTCTACCTCTAATCTAACACCTGACATACCAATTGGATTTTTTATTCCTTCTTGTCCGTCGATAATAAACTCTCTTGGTGAAACCTCTATAATTTCTCTGGTAGTTGATAAAGATATTGCTCTTGCTGCCTCAATAACCCTTTCAACATCTTCTTCTACTATTTCTCCATTAGGATTAGATGTTGCTACAACTCCTTGAGAGTTTATGGAGTTTATATGTGGTCCACCCACAGAGATGAAAGCACTCTCAATTTTTTTCCCAGCCATTCTTTCTGCTCCTTCAACACTTTTCTCAATAACCTCGCTGATTTTATTTATATCAACAATTAATCCCTTACGAACTCCCCTTGATGGTGTTTGATTAAAACCTATAATTCGTATTTCGTCTGTTTCAAGATCGACAAGTGCAATTATCGTAGCTACCTTGAAACTTCCTATATCTATAGCAGATATCAACTGTGTTTGCATATTTAAAAAGAAATTATAGGTTTGTTAAACCTTAGATTAATAATCTTTATCTTACTTAACATTCCTCCTCTTGTTTCTTGCAATATTTCTTTTAATTCGTACTCCTGTTGTTTCAATGATCTCTTACTATTCAACAACACTTCTTTTTCGTCTCTTAGTTTTAATACTATCATATCTGTGTCGCGAATATCAATAGTATCGACTCTTTGCTTGAGGGTTGTTGATATGAAATCTAACATTTTAAGACAAAAATCAATATCTTTAAAAGACACAACATCTCCTCTATTATAGTTATAGTAATTTAGTTTTTGATAAAACTTGATTCTTGGATATATTTTTTTATCACCTTTTGTATTAATACTGTGCTCTTTTTTTATAATCTTTCCATCTAAAGATTTTTGATTTTTTGATTGGGGACTTCCAATACCATACTCATTTTGTATTTTATAATTAATATCTTTTTTCCTTTGTTCTTGGAAATTCATATTAAAAATTAAACTAGCAGAATGAACAGGAATAAAATTTGCAGTAC
>JALWZV010000014.1 GCA_027002315.1 Candidatus Roizmanbacteria bacterium
CAACAGTGGCAATAACTAAGAAGAAGTAATCAAACCTTAATACAAAACTTAAAGAGAGTTTGGTTTAAATACAGAAGCATAGGTTATATAGGTAATACGAGTTGACATAGGGTGTCTCGTAGGTTGAAGGTTGAATATTGCTTATTAATTCGCCGTTGGTAACGACTGCTCTCTATTGCCTATAAAAACAACATTAGAACCTTGGCTAAACCTTTTAAATTTATGTAAAGCTCCCAACAGTTCGGCAGTAATTAAGTTCATACCTAACTGTAAACGGTAAAAAAGGTCAAGGTCCATATCTTTTGCCCTGTCTCCAGCTAGCTCTTTGAAAGCTGTCAAAACCTCATCGTTTGCCGTCGCCCAAGCATCCCATCTAAATGTCGGGTTCTCATCATATAAATCACCAACATCTAGCGTCTTGCCTTTTTCATGATTAATAACTAAATGGGCTTCGTCAGCCTTATGATTTCCTGTCAGAACAACAACTTCTGCCCCTGCTTTAAAAAGTTTATGAATAACTTCTGACTTTTTTGTATCAGAAAGAGTAGAAATATCTATATCTTTACCAAATACTTTCTTCATAATCTTAACAACTCGCTTTCTTATTCCTAAAAACCCACAGCCTAAAACATCATCTCCTCCTTCCAACAAAGCTTTTATATCTCCATGGTGATCATCCATGTGAATAACCATCTTCCCCCAACCCATCTCTTCATAAAGCTGTTTTGTTTTTTCTATTGCTTCATCTGTCTCATAACCCATCATCTCAAACATCGTTACCCAACCTAAAGCTCCACCCGGAAAAGCTGGTCTTAACATAGCCTCTTGTATGTCTTTTCGTTCTGTCGTAGTAGCCACCTGATTATCTTCTCCATGTTTAACTACTGTACCAATCTTTCTTTCATCCATACAATAACCCATTCCAGGATTAGCATCAACTAATTTTTCTTTGTAAAACCCTCCTCTCTCTGACTCAGAATCTAAAACTCCTCTATTTATAAGGTTATCCACTAAGCTTCCTCTTCTTAAGAATCTGTTATTTGATAAAAATCTCATTTTAAAAGCAACTGCTTTATCTTTAATACGCTCAGTAATTTTTTTCCCTTCCATAAAAATAAATAAAAACTTAATAGTAAAAGAGGATTATAAAGTACGTCCGTAGATTCAGCTTGACTTAAAATTGACATAATTCTGACAAAAATAATAAAAATTTGTCAGGATTCTGGTACAATATGACTAATGGATAAAAGTAATATTCTTGACTCTGTCACTCCAGAGATATTTGAACGAGATGCTACAAATTGGTTAAGGATAATTCGATATCATGAATCGGGACTAATCATCTCCTTTCAACAAGATGTGTTTTATCGTGTCTCCCAAATTATTCGTAATAAAAAAATCTTAAAAAATGTTCTTGGTCGTTATTATCTTAAATATATTATTGGCTATGTCTCTCTAGAAAAAGAAGATATTACTAATCAAATTAAAGAAACAATCCTTCAGATAGCTAAACAAAGAAAAATATCTATTCCAAAAGAGCGAAAAAACAATCTTGAAAGTATTATTCATCACTTAGAAAAATTAGGTTATGATATCGGCCTATTTGTTTTTTATATCAATGACGCTTTAGAAAATAAAAAGGAAACTCATCATCTTAAAGAGCTTGAGTATCTAACAAGAAACTATAAAAATTTTTCTCTTATCTGTTTTTCCTATAAAAACATTGCTTATTCCCGATTTAAAGACTATATCTCTAATTACTCCTTTCTTTTTACCAATGTAATGATTTATCCTCTATATAATACAAGGGACTCTATTTTTTTTATTAATCTAAACTGCAAAAACTGGCAAATTAAGCTTGATAAAAAAACAAAAGAAAAGATTCGTTACTATACCGGCGGTTACCACTGGCTTTCCCGCCATATTCTCCGTTTTCTAAGAAATCATCCTAAAAAAACCCTTAATCAAGCTTTAAAAGATGAATTTCTTTATAGAAAAGTTTATTCTCTCTGGCAAAGATTAACTAAGAAAGAACAGGATATTCTAGAAAATATTTACCTTAAAGTATTAACAGATAAGGATATCTCATCAGAAGAGTTTAATTATCTTTTAAAGACTCGCTTAATCATTCAAGAAAATAATAATTTTTATCTCGGTATTAAACTCTTTTCAATGATAATTGATAAAAAAAAGAGAATTTCTTTATTTCATGTTAAAAATGGTAAGATTTTTTTTAGAGAAAAGATTATCAATAGTCATTTTTCATCAAAAGAGCTTGCTTTATTAAGTTTATTTATTAATGAACAAGGAAACATTGTTCATAGGGATAAGATCGCCAAAACACTATGGAAAGCAAAATGGGAAGAGAAATACTCTGATTGGGCTATCGATAGACTTGTGTATCGATTAAGAAAAAAAATTGTTTCCTTAGGGCTTGACAGAAACCTCGTCAGAACTATAAAAAAAAGAGGTTTTATCTTTGCTTAGAGGACAAACTATCAGAAAGATATTTATAAATCCTTTCCTCATAGGTTGAGATGTCAGGATATTTTTTCTCCAAAGACAAAAGTTCATCAAAAAACTGCCAATTATCAATAATATTAGCATCAATATCTGTTTCTGTTTTTTTCGCCAGTTGAGGAAAAAATTTTTCTAAAAGACCGCTTCGCTTCCCATATTCTAAAAAACGATGAGGAGAGATGAACATAGCAACAAGAAGATTGCTTGTTATCATTCGAACCATAACTGGAGATAAAGAGTCAAGCTCTAAATCTTTTATTCCCTCCTCGATTCTTTTTAACGTATTTTCTTCTATTCTTTGTTGTTCAGAACTTTCCTCAAGTTCTGCCTCCATCGCCTGCCAGATAACTCGAGTAGCTGTTTCTATCTTCACAGCTGGATTAACTATTGTTTCCCAGTTTTTACCCAAAGCAACAGGCTTTTCTAACTTCCTTTTTACTCTTTTAGGTACTTTTGCTAAAACATCTAAAAAATCCCCTCTCAACTCTGGACTTACAGACCGAGTTCTAACAGGTATTTCTTGATCCCAAGTAGTAGTGTTTTTCTCTCCTCTAACAGAGGAGCTTTTATTTCCTATTAACTGAAAATCAATTGTTACTAAAGGATAAAAAGGCTTAGTTGAATCAATATTATTATCTGTCTGACCAGGATAAAATCCAGCTGAAACTTTAATCACCTCTATTCCATTTCCTATCTTAACTCTTCTCATTCCAAAAAATAAATCCCCCCAATCAACAGGAAAACCATCAACTACCGAAGAAGGTATATTCTGGGCTGGAACCGTTGTTTGAACAAGAAGGTCGTAAAACTCTTTTCCGCCTTCTTGCTTTTCAAAAACTTTTATTTTTCTACTTATAACATCATTAACGAATCCTGCTTGGCTACTAGGTAATTCTATTTTAGGATTAACTGACCATTGACTCATTAGCAAAGGATTTTTCTTATCAATATCCCAACTCAAAGCGCCAGCCAAACGAACAAGAAAATTATCTTTTAACTGCTTATAGAATTTTGTTCTTTTCTCTTCATCTAAATAAAGACGAAAGTCTATATCTGATCCAGCAAGCAAAGTCTTAAAAACATGTTTTGCCTCATCATCTTGAATCTCATCAAGATGAGAACGTAACTGACTAGAGAAATTTAATAATCTTCCTAAAAGGTATCGACTATGGCTTTCAGTGGTCTTAAAAGAAACAATATCTCTAACACTGCTATCAACTAGAGACAGTTTTCCATACTGCTCAGCAAAATACGCCAAAGGAGCAACAAAGCCGTTAAAAGCTCTTTGAGTAAAGAACTCATTTACTCCTCCTAAAGGCTCTCTTAAAGTTGACAATGATAATGGAGTTGCTCCTCTTACCTCTGTTTTTTCTAGAGGCAAAATAGGTCTCATTTCATTAGTTCTTCCATTGAATAAAGTTCTTAAAGAAACACTATTTTCTGGAGGATGAATCCGCCTTTCTAATCTGTGAAGAATCGGTTCTAATAATTCCATATTGTTAATAAAGTTTAACAAAACAGCGTCAGGTTATAAAGCTGCATTCATCGATTCCACACTTTCTTTTATCCGACGATAAATCTCAGCATTTAAAACCGCTCCCCATAAAACATAGGCCAATGGAAATCTGCCAGGAGGAGACGTAAGTATTCTCTTTTTGCTATACAACCTATCATTTACTTCTTTTATCTCTCTTTGACCTTTTTCAAATATCTGAAACTCTCTCTGAACCCACTTACCATCATATGTTTTACCTCTCACAACAAACTTTACCCATTTGTGAGGAGGATTTGAAGCTGCGCTTTTAGGAATACCTTCCTTCTTTAAATGCTTTCCGAACCAATTCTCTATTGTTTTTCCATATTCATCATAGTTATCAAAACGTAAACTAAGTACTTTAAATTTATCGAGTTGACTGTATCTATCAAGTATTGCTTTTACTACCTCTCCCACTCCCTCAAAACCGGAGTCATCGTTAAGCTCAATGCTCAATCCTTCAAAGTCAGTTACTAAATACAATAATAAAGGAATATCTGCTATTTTTTCAGGTAACTCCGTATTAATCATATCTTTTCCACGCTCTAAAATTTTTCTGAACATAGAGCTGTATGTTTTGGTTCTTTGCTCAACAGTAACAGGATGTCCCGCAATTTGTTTGTTTCTTAAAATAGAATAAAAGACTGTTTTGTCCATCCTGCTGTTTGCCTCAATAACCATTCTTCTAATGCGACTCATCTCTAAACTAGAGATAACTTTTCTAATAGCTCTCCATCTATTATTCGGATTACTATTTATATCTGAAGGTTTGCATTCCCCTCCGCTGGATCTTACACATGAGATTCCGAAGAAAAGTTTAACTAAAAGTGCTAAATTATCTAAGTCCTTAACAAAATCGTAATTCACAGCTGGTCGTCTTCGAGAAACGGTAGGATCAAAAATATCTCTTAACTCTTCTTCGAAAAGTTCACCATCTCTCCAATCAACATCATTCAACCAAAATCCCAATTCTCCTAGTTTTGACTCTAGAGACTCTTTCCAATCCTCATCTGTAGCATTAAGCAAAACAGGATTTTCTACTAGATCCTGTAAAGAACCGATCTGAAGCTTGTTTTTATCGGCACCAGCAACATCATAGAGCATATCAAATAAAGCTCTAAAAATAGGCGAGATTCTCGCTATTTTATCTATCATTCTGGGACTAATGCTATAAAAACCAGCTTTTAGTATAATCTGAGCCAATAAAAAATCTTTCTGAGAATTAGTTTTTTCTAAACACCGCAAACTCTCCTCTAACCACATCTCACTGTAAGTTTTTTCCGCAAGATACCCAATATCTTGATGCGATATGTCAACTGAGTGCAAATCTATAAGTATATTTCTCAAAGTCCGCCTGCCCTGTTCTAGCGATCTCATCCTCGTGCTTGTATTCTTAGGAGCAATACCCTTCACAGCTTCCAATCTACCTTTTATGCTTCTTTTTGATTCAATACTATCCAATCGCTCTTTAAAAACATCATCATTTTTCATCATACCTACCATCCTCTCAACAATATCTCGCCAGATTAATAAATCCTCATACTGAGACCAAAATTGTATCTCACTCCTTAATCTTGTAGTTTGCTTCTCATTCTCATCATTCATTGCGTATCCATTAGGTTTTAGCGCCCAGCTCTCTACAGCCTTATTATCAAAAAAATCATCCAGTTCGTTAGGTAAGATAAGCTCATATCCGCTAATATTTCGATCTGGATCAAAGCTTGCAACAACAGCAAAAGGGGGAAGTTTACCCATCACCACCGTCTCTCTTTTTTTAATATCGTTGCCTTTTCGAGGATGCCTAAACTGATACTCTCTGTCTCCCGAATTCTTCACATCTCTAATAACAGCTGTATCAAGCTCACTATACGCAACCTCAGACGCAAAACTTAATATTGAATCAATATCCAGTTTTTGGTTTATATCATCAGATATTCTTTTAGATGGAAAAATTAGCCCACGATGTCCTTCTTTTTGGACACTTACCACTCTCAGCAAATAAGGTAACTTTCCTTTACTTTGTATCATCTCTTCAAACTCTGTTCTAAAAAAAGACTGCCAGTCTGACCTAACCTGCAAAGGAACAAGTGTGACTGCCCTACTAATTTCTGGAACAGCTTCTTGTTCTTGTTTACCCCCTGCTCCCAGGTTTAGACCATGTAAAGCTTGAATAATTGCACGTAACTTACTTTTTCCCCACCAGTCTTGCAGTTTTTCTTTAAAACTACCAAATTGTGGTTCTCTTTCACTCATAACACGCAAATAGGTAATATTATTATAGGATATTATAGCACATAACTGCTTATGTTTTCTGACTACAGATTGAACCTTGTCGCACTTGACAATGATTACTCTAACAACGTCATCGTGAGGATCCCGACTCGTCGGGAGAGCGTGGCGATCTCAAACATCGTCATTGCGAGGAGTAAAACGACGAGGCAATCCCCGCCCTCATTCTATAAAATAATCTTATGAAGAAAAAACAAGGATATGTATATATACTCACAAATAGAGCAAACACTGTTTTATACACAGGAGTAACTAGTAACCTTGTAAAGAGAATCTGGGAACACAAAAACAACATTGTTCAAGGATTTACTCAAAAATATAGTTTACATAAATTAGTTTATTATGAAGTGTTTAATTCTATAGAAAAAGCTATTGAAAGAGAAAAACAGATAAAATCAGGATCAAGAAAAAAGAAAATAGATTTAATAAACACAATAAATAAAGAGTGGCAAGATCTATATAAGACACTTGTTTAGTTTTGTCTTTGTTCTCGTTAGGGCGGAGATCACTTCGTCAGTCGCTAACACTCCTTCCTTGCGATGACGTGAGAGAGTAGTCATTGCGAGCGCTAGCGAAGCAATCCCCGCCATCATGTTTTTTAATATAATCTATGAAGAATTAAACAATAGCCAGTTTTGTTTTCATATAGTCGGAGATCGCCGCGCTCGTTTACACTCGCTCGCGATGACGTGAGAAAGTAGTCATTGCGAGGAACGTAGTGACGTGGCAATCCCCGCCGGTATGGTGTTTAATACTAACACCAACAGTCAGTTTTGTTCTCATATAGGCGGAGATCGTCAGGCGGAGCCTGATCCGGCTTCGCCATGACCACGCTCTCCCGACGAGTCGGGATCGCTCGCGATGACGTACCAGATGCCAGATACTAAATACTAGATATCATAGCGAAGCTAGATCACGCTCCGCGTGACAAAATACTAGATACAGTTATATTTGTTTAGAAATTAGGTTAATTAGGTCAATTAGAAATTAGAAATTATATTTTTATTTCTCCAATATTTTTTTCGTCTCTGTTTTGTACAGCTCTACATGTGGCTGGTCAAAGGCGTTTATGTTCAGTAACTGAGCAAGATACATAATCTCAAGCATCTTAAACTGCATAAACTCTCCCAGTGAGAACTCGTTTAACCTCTCAAGCTTGATGTCTGTGAACGGCCGCTTTTGTTTGGTATAGGTAATCTCTGTTCCTTCAAGCACAGCGTTCATAATCGACTCAAGAGTTCTTCCTTTCACGCTCGGGGTGAGGTTCAGGAAAAGTTTTTTAGGAACAGCTACTTTATCACGTTTTTCAACAGAGATAAACGCCGTTGTTTTGTCATTTGGTCCTCCTAAATATAACTGCATCAATGAGTGATGATCCGTCGAGCCGATTGATGTCATCGGAGTAACTCCGGCAAAAACTCTTTTTCCATTTTTATCGTGTTCTTTTCCCAAGCTTTCTGCCATTAGTTGTTGATGCCATTTCCCCAAAGACTCCAAAGCAGGAACAAAAAAGTAAAGGTTGTTAATATTCTTACCGTTTTTGTTGTGATAATAAGTTATAGCCGCTGATATTGCTGCAGAGTTTTGTTCAGGCTTTGATGACAATATCTTATTACGTATAGATAAAGCTCCTTGCAGAAGAGACTTTATATCAACGCCGATAAGCCCTAAAGGGAAAAGACCGACGGGGGACAAGACCGAGTATCGTCCTCCAACCTTTGGCGGAACAGGTAGAGTATCTATTCCTACCTCCTTTGACTTATTCCAAAGTTTAGACCCTTCCCCGGTGATAGCAACGATTCTTTGATTAATGTCTCGCAGCTCTTTATTTAAGGCTCCAATTAATGTCTCAAAGTTAGTCATTGTCTCCAGCGTCCCTCCAGATTTACTGATCAGAACAACCGAGACCTGCTTGCTTTTTTTAACCTTTTTTTTGATTAGTTGAGGTATCTTAGACATCAGCTCTGGATTATTTGTGTCAAGGAAAATTAGTTTTGGGTAAACAGTAAGGTCGGCGATGTTGTTATCTGAAAACAAAGCATCGTAAACAGCCTTAGTTCCTAAATTTGATCCGCCAATACCGATGACGAAAACGTATCTTAGACACCTTGTCTTTTTCTTCTTAACCATAGCCAAGACATCCTGTAAAACCCTTTTATCCTCTGGTAGATTAATGCTCGCCTCATCCTCGTTTATATACGAACTTTTTGCTTTAACAACACCCTTCAGTTTTTTGGTGTACTCTTCTAATTTTTTTAAACTTTTATCCAGCTCTTTTTTTGGAACAAGCGCCCCTTTGTAAGTAAATTTCATATTTTGTTTTGAATTTATAATGTTGTTTTAACAATAACGCTCTCTTTTAGAGGTTCAATGGAGTATGTCCCTGTATGGGCGGGAATAAAGCAAGAGTGTCCTCTTGTGAGATGAACGCTGCCATCCGGACCAGAGATATTTACCTCGCCGTCTCTTACAAATAAGTGGTGAAAAATAGAGTTGGTGCTAAACTCGGCCTTTTCTCTTAGAGAGTAAAGGTCTACATTATAATACGGTGTTCGCAAAAGCGTGTTACCGCTCACGGACTTTCTCAGATTCTCTATCTTGTTTTTTTTCTCGTTTGTCTCTATATGCTTAAAGTACTCGTCTATCTGCAACTCTCTGATTGTACCGTTATCCTTAATCTTTCCTTGATCAAAAGAGCGCAGTGTTGAGGTTGAGTCCAGAACATCAACCTGTACCTCGTAAACAACATTGCCTAATGGGTGATTCTTTTTATCCTCTTCCCAGGAATGATGAACTCCTCCCTCGCTCAGATCGATTACCTCATATTTTTTGACATGGTACAGGTTTACAAAGTTATGCGGATCATGTTTCTTAATATATTCTTTAGCTTTTTGACGTGCCTGATCTACTGTCATCTCTTTACTCAGTACAGAGCTGCTTAGCTCTCTCATCTTGTTGACCACGAGCTCACAGGTCTTTTTATACTCTGATAAGTCTGTGCCTTTCTTGAGCCCCAAAGTTATATACCCATCCTCTAAGAAATACCACGACTCTGGTTTTGGTTTCCATTTACATTGAGTGCCCGGTTTGACATGTATTTGGAAAGAGTTTCCAAAAGCTTGATTGAGCTTTATCAAGAGCGCGTTTTGTTTTATCTTGGACAAAGATTTACCCAAGGCCTCCGAGTTGTTGTTGATTAAAGACGAGAGCGAGATGTACTCATCTTTTTTGTAAGGAGACTCAACCTCGCGTGTCGTACTCCAGCCTTTTTCCGGTAAAAACTCAGAACTTGAGGAGTCGGTAACGTGAAGCAGGAGTTTTGAGTCGCCAAAGAACTCATAACTTTGGCCGATTTTTAAGTTCTTAAATGCTTTTATACCGCTCCATTTCTTAAGGTCAAGGATGTATTTTCCTCCCCAGGTTGGTTGTTCTATTAACTTAGGAACAACAAGATGTGGTTTTTTTGCTACTTTCATACTTCTCTTAAAGTATTTTAGCATAAAGTATTATATAATTTTTTTTGTGATGAAAAACAGAGTACTGATCTGGGCAAAACTGTTTCGTGTAAACCAGTGGATTAAGAATCTAGTTGTGTTTACAGCGATAATATTTACGGGAAGATTGTTTGAGTGGAGTGCTTTTCTTAACACAACCTTTGCCTTCATAATTTTTTGCTTAGCCTCATCTACCTCGTACATTATCAACGATGTTATTGATTATCCATACGACAGAAAACATCCAGTTAAGAAATTCAGACCGATAGCTAACGGAGATATCACCATCCCGGAAGCTACATTTGCGGCCTTTATCTTAGGCCTAATTGTCTTTATAGCAAGTTTGTTTTTTTCTCCCTCCTTCTTTTTCTTAATCTTCTTGTTCTTGTTGCTTCACATTCTTTACTCTCTTTACTTAAAACACAGGCCGATTATTGATATCTTTACAATCTCGTTCTCTTTTTTGTTTAGAGCTTATGGTGGCGAGGTTGTGAGTGGCTATCATATTCCAATCTGGCTTTTACTCACAATATTCTTCATCTCTCTTTTTATGGCTAGTGTGAAAAGACACGCCGAACTCGTTGCTCAAGGAACAAAGACACGGCTGTCCTTGATGTATTATCAGGAACGATTACTGGACTTTTTAACCATAACCTTTGCAACAAGTACGACAATCTCTTACGCATTTTATACATACTTTGAGAGACCGCCGTCAGCACACACAATCTTTTCTAAGTTTTTTTCAACCTTTTGGCCAAACTTTGAGGCAAGAAAATGGATGATGATAACAATACCTTTTGTGGTTTATGGCGTTGCGCGTTACGCTCAGCTTTTGTACGAGGGAGAGAGAGGCGAGAGGCCCGAGAGAATTGTTGTTACAGATATTCCCTTAATCGTGTCAATAGCCTTGTGGGTTGTTACAATAGTATCACTTATCTATATATTATAAATTTAGGACTTAATTTTAATTATGAACAAAACTAAAAGTAGTGGTAAACAAGAGGCAGTTAAACATGCCATAGAACAGATACAAAAACAGTTTGGTAAAGGGGCAATAATGAGATTAGGCGAGAAGAAGGTATCCAAGATGGAGACAATAAGTACCGGAGTTATGGCACTAGATGCCGCTTTGGGAGTAGGAGGTATTCCTGTTGGAAGAATTATAGAGATATATGGTCCGGAGTCATCTGGAAAGACAACGGTTTGTTTGTCGACCATCGCACAGGTCCAGAAAAATGGCGGTGTGGCAGCGTTTGTTGATGTTGAGCACGCCCTTGATCCTGTGTGGGCAAAAAAACTGGGAGTAGATGTGGACAATCTTTTAGTCTCTCAGCCAGACACAGGCGAGCAGGCACTGGAGATAACAGAACAGTTAATCAGATCAGGCGGTGTGGATATAGTTGTTGTTGACTCAGTCGCCGCTCTTGTTCCGCAGTCTGAGATAGAAGGAAGTATGGGAGATGCTCAGATGGGAGTTCAAGCAAGGCTTATGTCTCAGGCTTTGCGCAAGATAACAGGAGTGGTCTCAAAATCAAAGACGACGGTTATCTTTACCAATCAAATTAGGCACAAGATTGGAGTGTTCTTTGGAAATCCGGAAACAACATCTGGAGGTATGGCTCTTAAGTTTTATGCTTCGGTGAGAATGGACATTAGAAAGGTGGAGACACTTAAGAAAAGTGGTCAGCCAATTGGAGCGCGAGTAAGAGTAAAGGTTGTTAAGAACAAAGTTGCTCCTCCATTTAAAGAGGCAAAGTTTATCATCACCGGTGAGGGTATTGACAAAATAGCCTCGATTATTGGTACAGGTGTCGGCCTCGGTATAATTAAAAGAAGCGGTTCGTTTTTAAAGTATAACGACAAGATAATTGGCCAAGGGTTAGAACAAGCCAAGCAGGCCTTGTTGGAGGATAAAAAATTAATGAGCAGTATAGAAAAAGAGGTTAGAGAAAAACTTTTTTCTAGTTAATAATGGAGGAAAAGAAAAAATTAAGCAAGGCGCTTGATCTCGCATATTTTTACCTTAAGTTCAGGCCAAGGACTAAAAAAGAGGTTGAGGAATACCTTTATAAAAAATCCAGGAAATATAAACTTAACTCCGAGATAATTAATCAAGCTCTGACTGTGTTAGAGGAACAAAAATATATCGATGACAGAGAGTTCATCGAGTGGTTTGTGAATCAGAGATTAAAGACAAAACCGTCTGGGGTTATTCTTTTAAAGAGAGAGCTGTACAGGTTTAAGGCGGATAAAGATGCCATAGACTCTTTTTTTAGAGACAACTCTTTTGATGAGGACAAGCTTGCGTTACAGGCGTTGGAGAGAAGGAGAAATTATTTTTCTCATTTTGAGGGAGAGGAGCTAAAGAAAAAAGCCATTAGCTTTTTACAGCGAAGAGGCTTTTCATACAGCACAGCCAAAACCGCCCTTCAAATCTTCAGTTCTAAGTAAGTTTGATTTATCACCCTTTTGTTGTTTGCTTTCAACGACGTATTAAAACCTTCAAGGTTAAAGAGGATTCCGACCTGTCGGAAACCGGGAAAACCTTGAAGGTTAATTCAAGGCGCATCCTTAGAATTTTGTCATCGCGAGGAGACCGATTTATCGGTCGACGTGGCGATCCCCGCCGCTATGGTATTTAGCCTGTCTTTATAACGAACACCGTCATTGCGAGGAACCCGACTTGTCGGGTGACGAAGCAATCCCCGCCGTTACGATTCTTAACACAACCTATGAAAAACCAAACAACAGCCAGTTCTATTTTCATATGAGCGGAGATCGCTTCGTCAGTCGCTAACACTCTTTCCTCGCGATGACGCGAGAGAGTAGTCATTGCGAGCGCTAGCGACGCAATCTCCGCCGTTATGTTTTTTAACATAACTCATGAAAAATTAAAGACAAAGATTAATTTTGCTCTCACATAAGCGGAGATCGCCGCACTCTCCCGACGAGTCGGGATCGCTCGCGATGACGTGCCAGATACAATTACATTTATTGTATCATTAGTAATGAAGTCAATTAGAAATTAGAAATTTAATAAATTCTTCAATCATTCTCAGATATACTTATTTGCCAATCTAATCGTTTCTTTTTTAAAAAACTCTTTTATCTTTTCCCAATCTATCTTCTTAATCATCTCCGGCATATCGGATTTTTCTGCGTCCTCAAAATATTGGAGAGCTTTAAGTAGAGTTAATTTATTTATATCAAAGTTATGATACTTTTCATCATAAAAACCAAACATTTCCTCTATTGAAAAATGTTCATTTGCTAAAAAATAAAGATCAATGAAGTCCTTTTTTGTTCCTCTGTCCGTTATTGCTACTAGCTTCATTGCCGCAATATCTTCTTTTGAGGCAAGCTCGATTTTCATAAATTTGGTAGTTTTTCTAATTAGATTATATGGATAGTAAAACAAACTGAATTTAACATCATTAAATTTACCTACCATTGTGCGTGGTGTTTCTGTGTCCCCTTTATATTCTCCTATTGATTTTAGTAAGGTTTTTATTTCTTTAGTTTCAAATGAAATGTTGGTAAAAAAATCAAAATCAATTGAACGACGATGGCCAAATTGAAGAGCCAAAGAAGAACCTCCAGCTAAATAACTGCCAGGAGGTAAAACTTTTTTATTCCCTAATAAGGCCAGAGTGTCTTGCGCATGCTCAGATAAGGTTCCTGGAAACATTTGACTTTTTTAATGGAAAAATTATAAATAAGCGCCCAAAAAGAAGCGCTTCTCAATGAAAAATCACGATAATTTTGTAACGTTTCTTTAATCTCTTTATCAGAATAATGCTTTCTTACCCATCTAACCGCCTCAATATCTCCTTTATCAAGAAGGCGACTAATGATAAAGTATGGTTTCTTTTTAGGATCAAGTTTTTTAACATCCACATCCCAAAAATAGCGATGCAGTGATTTAGGAATCCTCATAAATATATTATACTAACCTCTCTTTGTCATTGCGAGCGTTAGCGACGCAATCTCCGCCGTTATGATAAACATCATTATTTATCAATCACCATTCTTTATTTATTGTTATTTAAAAAGTAAATATTAACTCATTAAAAATTCATTCAAAATCAAAAATTAGAAATTACTTATATAATATCTTTATGCCCAAAGTTACTGTAGTAATTCCTACATTATCAAACAAGAAAGGATTAGAGCAGGTGTTAGACTACTTCTCAAACAAAGATTATCCTGTCATTGTTGTTAACAACAATCCAAGTGAAAAAATACCCAAACAAAAAGGAGTTATTTGCCTGTCTCAAAAGAAGAATTTAGGTTTTGCCAAAGCGGTAAATCTAGGTGTTAGAAAAGCAAAAACAGAGTGGGTGTTGGTTCTGAATGATGATATAGAGTTTGAAATTAAAAATGAAAAATTAAAAATTAAAAATAACAGTTCAAAACTCAAAACTGTAAAAGATCCGATAAAAGAACTCTTAAGTTTTGCAAAAAAATATAGGCTTGATGCAGTCTCTCCTGTGCTTATAAATCCAAAAGGAAAGATCGAAAACGTTGGTTATCATGTTCTCCCTTATGGCAAGGCAAAACTAATTAAAAATTTAAAATTAGAAATTAAAAATTATGAAGTTGATGGTTTAACCGCAGCTTGCCTTTTAATTAAACGTGATGTTTTCTTAAAGGTTAACGGGTTTGATGAGCGCTTCTTTGCTTACCTAGAGGATGTTGACTTGTTTTTAACCTTGAAGGAAAAGGGGTATAAATTCGCCGTCTGTCCGCACATTGCTGTTACTCATAATCATATGACAACCGGAAAAAGTTTAGGCTGGAGGAAAAACTGGCTTGATTTTAGAAACTGGATTTATGTTATTTGCAAACACCCAAAGCACTTCAATCTCTTTCAGCCTTCTAACCTTTTAGCTTTACTCATAGAGCGGCTTAAAAATTTTTCAGGAGTTGTAAAAAGCCTATGAAAAAACTGCTCTTATTTTTAACCCTAACCTTTCTTTTTTTGTTTATAGTAAAGTCATTTATCCATATGAGCGCTATTCCTTTGCATGATTTTGATGAGGCTAACAGAGCTGAGGGAGCGCGCAACATGAAAGAGTATCATCAGTACATAGCTCCGCTTACCGGCAGTCCTTTTCATAAGTATTATAATCTTGGATTTTTCATCTCAGAAGCTAATAAGACAATTTATTATCACCTTGAACGGCCACCGTTTGTTTTTTGGACGATGATTGCTTCGACTAAAATTTTTGGTGAAAATGAGTTTGGATTTAGATTTCCGTCTTTTATCTTTGGCTTATTAACAGTTTTACTTCTCTTTTCATTTGCTTATAAAAAATTAACCAAAAATATTTTTGTAATCATTTTTGGAATGTTATCCATTCTCGTTTCTTTTGATTGGTGGATATCTTCCCAGTCGGCTCTAATGGACACAACGCTATCGTTCTTTCTCACCGCAGGCTTGATCTCACTCTTAGTTTTTTTAA
This sequence comes from Candidatus Roizmanbacteria bacterium, assembly GCA_027002315.1. Lineage (GTDB taxonomy): Bacteria > Patescibacteriota > Microgenomatia > UBA1406 > GWC2-37-13 > JALWZV01. The sequence continues at coordinate 15,303 of JALWZV010000014.1, forward strand.
GGTCTAAAAAAAATCTTTGGCTTGTGTTGGCAGGTTTGGGTTGGGGTTTTGCTTTCTTGTCCAAAGGCCAGCCTGCAGTAATCTTCCTTTTCCCATTGATATTTTTATTTTTTTATAAAAAGCTGTCGATTAAAAACTTAGTTGTGGTTATTTTATCCTTTTCTATAATAGCGGTTCCGTGGATTTTATTTGCAATACACAGATTTGGGTTGAGAACCTTTATCGAGACCTTTGTTCTTTTTGCTAGATCGCGCGCTTTAAGTCCTGACAAGACACAGCAAGCACCGTTCTTTTGGTATTACCGCTGGTGGATAGAGTCATTCAGAGTTGGGGTAACTATGTTTTCATCACTCTTAATTTATGATTTTGTAAAGAAAAGCTTTTCTTTGGAGAAGCTCACGATTTTAAGCTACATTATTTTTTCATTCCTGCTTTTTTCATTTTCCAAAAACAAGGTTTGGTGGTACGTCTTGCCTCTTATCCCCGCAGTTTCGATTTACATCCTGTACTCAGTAAACGATATTATAAAGAGAGACAAAAGAATGATTGGGAATATAGGCATAATAGCAACGCTATCCTTTATTCCTGTTTTTTATCACACCTCAAATAAAGTAGCCTTGGCTTATGGCATGTTTTTACTTTTAGCCTCGCTTTTAATTTTGCATCTAAAGACAGTGTCCTTAAAAAAAGCTGAGATCTTTGCGGTGTCTGGTATCTTCTTTGTGTTCTTTGTGTTTAGTGCAAACTTTCCTCAGGTTTCTCCTACTTATACAGAGATGCCAATAATGGGAAATTATTACCAGACTTTATCAAAGCCAAAATGTTTGTATGTCTCTGATATGCCGTATGAGTCGGCGTTGTTTTATACTCAAGCTAAAGAGATTGAGTATTTAAGGAATTTTAAAAAAGAAAAAAAGTGTGCAAGTTACCTCCTAACCCCCAAGAAGAAAGATAAATATAAGTTGATTAAGGAGATAGGTAGGTTGAGGTTGTATAAGGTTAAAAACTAAGATGCTTTATTTAACCTTAGCGCATTTTTCTTGATTTGTATCTGAGACAGGCATTGTGCACTCAATAATAAACTCTGCTACGAAAGGACCATCATGTTTCCAGTACTTAGTTTTATACCATCGCACCTTTTTTACGGACAAAGAGTTTGTTTTGTGATGATTCTTTCCTGGTTGTACTCTGTTGGGGAGAGTAAAGCGTTGAGTGTTTGATACCTCAATAATCTCCGTTTTTCCTCTTGGTATCCATTTTAAGTTATTCTCTTGAACAACAGGTTGGTTTCCATTGATGATAAATATTTTATCGTTGACTCGATTTTCCAGTCTTAAATCAGTGAGGACAGGTTGATAATAACTAAGTTCTGTTGGGAAAAAGAACATTATTCTTTTTCTCCCAAAAGCAAGATTTAAGTGGTCGATAATTGCTCTTGTATAAACTTTAAATGGAACTAAGTACACAATAGTTGAGATCAATACAAGAAATACCGTAAAGAATAACAATATTTTTTTCTTAAAATACATCAGTGGTCTTGTGACAAATACCACTAATAAGATGTAAATATATATTTGAAAAAAGTATCTATTCCCTAAAGATGTACCTCCTCCGTAGGAGAAAACGGGATCTACAGCAATGAAGTAGGTTAAGAGATAAATTAGTGGAGGAATAAACAGCAAGAAATCTCTGTAATGTTTTTTATAGATAAAGTAAAAAGATAGACCTAAAAATAATAAGAAGGCATTGTTATAGACAAAGATACCTATATTTTTACCCAAAAAGAACTCTAATAGTCTGTGGCTATAGTTTAAAGGAAAGGTAAAGGGATGCAGATTACTGCTCCCGTGAAAGACAACCTCTGTATTGATTAACCTTGCTATTCCTCTAACTCCTTGATAAGGAAGCAAATTTCCATGCAGATGAATATTTAACCAAGATATTGTCGTTACTGTAATGATAAATGTAGTAAGGTATACTTTGAGGTTTTGAGTTCTCCCTTCTTTTTTTACTATTAGGTATAAAAACACTATTAAAGGAAAAAAACTAGCCAGTTGTTTTTCAAAAATTAGTATTCCACCAAAAAGAGAGCTTATCACTAGCAATAATTTGTTATCAGCATCAATAATCAAAGGTAAAGCGGACATTATCACCAGAAAGTTAAAGAATAATTCTGGATGTATCTGAGGGAGATAAAATGGCATCTGGCTCACAAACAAAGCAATAAGCAAGAGACTCCACATAACTACTAACCGAGCACCTTTTAGTTTTCTTTGCAAGATTACGAAGGCTATGAATAAGATTAACAACAGCAATATGCCATTAGACAGCGTTGCTCTGTATATTGGGTTTTTCAGCCATCCAAAGAAGGCAAGGTAAGATGTAAACATCACCGGCTTTGCAAAGACTACGTGTTTATCAAACCTTTTAGAGATGATTGGGAATTTTTTTAAACTCATTGCATAATTATTTTGAAAGCGGTAAACATCTTTTCTATTAAGCACAAAATCATGATCGTAGTAAATACTGTCTGCTTGTAATAGATAGGTTATGTTATCTCCAACTGGTCCGAACTGTAGTTTTGGAATAAAGTAGATTAAGGGCAGGATTAAGAAAATGGAAATTCCTATAAAGAAAATTAAATAGTTAGAGCGTTTCATTTTATATAAGAATTCTTATTGTTATAAAGCGGAGATTTTTGTTTTTTGTGTTGTTCTTAAGGCTGTGATACTCATTGATTTCAACCAATACGCAATCTCCTTTTTTAACGCCAAAGCTTTCTTTGTTTATAGTCATAACACCCTCTCCTTCCAAGAAATAATAAACCTCTTCGCAATCTGGGTGTTTATGGGGAGGAAAGCTTTCTCCGGGTAGAAGAAAAGCATCGTTCATTGTTTGCAGTTTCGTCTTGCTTTCTCCAACCTTAATCAGTTGATAGCGGCGAACTTTGTTATGAGCTAAATTAAGGTTGAGTTTAGAGATGTTCTTTCGTTTCATACCACTGATTAACTATTATACAACAAGGCTTTGTTTGTCTTTGGTTAGATAATTAAGCCCAAGATGATAGAATATCTTTATGGTAATTGGAATTGATGTAACTCAGATGGCTTATCCTGGCTCAGGAGTAGCTAATTACACCTATAATCTTGTTAAGAACTTACTGCTTTTGGATAAGAAAAATATTTATAAGTTATTTTACTCCTCTTTCAGAAAAACTCAGGAAACAAAAGAGAAGCTTAATGAGTTTAAAAGATTAGGAGCAAGGGTTTTTATTTTTCCTTTTCCGCCTCGCACCTTTCATTTTCTTTGGATGAAGCATCACCTGTTGCCGGTTGAGTGGTTAATCGGCAAAGTAGATTTTTTTCATTCATCTGACTTTTTAAGGCCACCGCTTTTGAGAGGAACAAAAGGGATAACCACGATTCATGATCTCACATGGAAAATATATCCGCAGTTTCATACCCAAGATATTATTAAAGCTCATGAAAGAAAACTAAAAAAGACGATTGAGTACAAGGACGTAATTATTGTTGATTCAGAGAACACAAAAAAAGATTTACTAAGATATTATCCTCAAATAAAAAATAATAACAAACTCTATGTTATCTATCCGGGAATAGGGGAAAGTTTTAGGCCAATAAAAGATAAGGAAAAAATAAGAAAGGTTTTAAAAAAATATAATCTTAATTATCCGGCTAATTATCTACTTTATGTTGGCGCCATTGAGCCTAGAAAAAATCTGGATACAGCGATTAAAGTTTTTTCTAAACTTCTAAAAAATGGAACAACAAAACCTAAACCTTCGAGGTTAAGTAGAGATAACATAGAAGAAGAAACTAAGACTATGTATCAGAACAACAAACACTTAATAGCAAAGAAGATCGCCGAACCTCGAAGGTTAAGTTACGATAGCGGTTGGCAAGACTATAAGTTTTTAATTGTTGGCAGAGCAGGATGGAAAAATGAGAAAATATTTAAGTTAGTAAAAGACTTAGGATTAGAAAAAAAAGTTGTTTTTGTTGGATTTGTCGAGGATAGAGACCTTCCTTATTTTTATAACGCGGCTAAAATCTTGATTTACCTTTCAAAATATGAAGGGTTCGGCCTACCTCCTTTAGAAGCTCTGGCCTGTGGGACTTCTGTTTTGGCTGGCGACAACTCATCTTTAAGGGAGATTTTACCTAAAGAATATCTTGTTAATTTAAACAATAAGAACTTGATTTTGAAAAAGTTAACTTTATTACTAAAGACAAACAAACCTGTTAAAATAAAAAGACAGTTTAGTTGGAAAAATTATGTTAATAAGTTTCTGAAAATTATAAATGAGTTTTGAGGAAAAAATAAAAAAAGCAGAAGAAGTAATTAAAAAAGCAGCAAAAAAATGGTCAGCTAAAGAAATTGCTGTTGCTTGGACCGGAGGCAAAGACTCGACAGTCATTCTTCATCTTGTTAAAGAGGTGTTTAAAGAAAAGATTCCTTTTAAGGTGATGTTTAACGACTCAACCTTAGAGTTTCCTGAGATATATGATTTTGTTAAAAAACTAAAAAAAGATTGGAAGTTAGATTTAATTTGGCAAAAGCATTTACCAGAAGATCTTCAAGCCTACAACAAGATTGTAGAAAAACTTAATAAAATAAAAAAACCTGCGAGGTTTAGAAGAGAAAAAGCAAAAAACAACTCCCAAACTATGTATCCCGACAGTAATCGCTCGGAAGCGAAAAAGCTTACCGAACCTCGAAGGTTAACTGAGATGGCAATGGAAATTATGCGAATCGCTAAAATAAATGCTATTAATTACACGATTTCTAAATACAGTATAAAAGCTTTTATATCAGGAATAAGAAAAGACGAACACGAGGCAAGAGCTAATGAGAAATATTTCTCACCCCGCTCAACTCACACAAGAGTTCACCCAATACTTGATTTTACGATAGATGATATCTGGAAATATATCAAAACATATAATGTGCCATATGTTTCTCTTTACGACAAGGGTTATAAATCTTTAGGTGAGGCTCCGTTTACAAAACCAGTTGATGATCCAAACGCTCCCGAACGAGCCGGCAGAGAAGCTACTAAAGAGAAGACTATGGATAGGTTAAGAAAGTTAGGATATTGGTAATATGTTTAAAAATGTCGTTATTATCTCAATTGATTCTCTTCGAGCTGATGGAATTAACTATAATCGTGATTTAATCTATGGAAAAGGTAATCATAAACCAATAAAAACTCCTAATCTAGATAAATTTGCTCGAGAGGGAACCTCATTTATCAATGCTTACTCAACCAATACTTACACTACCTCAGCTCATGCTTCTTTATTTACCGGAGAGTATCCGCCTGTTCATGGTATCAGAGCCTTTTTTGATTTTAATCAAAAACTAAATCCAAAAGTAAAAACAATTGCCGAAGAACTAAACGAAAAAGGTTTTCAAACTTTCTTTTACTCTGATGTGCCAAATCTTTTCTCAGAAATGAATATCTGGAGAGGTTTTAAAGTTAAAACTTACGAAAGAACGGATTGGCTCTGGAGTTCTATAGAAGAATTTAAAAGAAATAGAAATTTTGTCTTTATTCATTTATTTGACATTCACTCTCCTTATCTTTTTGTAGAAGATAAGTCAGAATCTATAAAGATAAACAAAGATTTTATAAGACAAAAAAAATTATTGCTTAAAAAGTTCAAGCTCAAAGTCAAGAAGAAAGAGGATAACCATACCACATGGAGACGATTTTGTATTTTTATAACAAAACATTACTTAAATGAGAGAAGGATAATGGAACCGATATCTATAAAAGGTATAGAAAAATTTGATAAATTAAGATTTCCTAAATTTTTGAATAATCTAAAAAGATTAGGTTTTAATAAAACCAATACTCTTTTTATAATTTTAAGCGATCATGGAGAAGGGGAGGCTTCTTTTAAATCAAAAAATTTCTTTTCTCATGCATGGGAACTAACAGAATCAGTATTACGTATACTAATGCTGACCAATTATAAATTTAATAGAAAGGTTATAAAGAAAAAAATTTCAATAAAAGATATAAAAAACATTATATTAGAAATTCTAAAAGGAGAAATAAACCTTAAATTAAACGATAATTTTATTTATGCCGAGTATTTTAAAAGCAATCTAAACTACTTAAAGAAAAGCACAAATTTTGCTTCTAAAGAGTTTGAGAACCTATGCGAAAGAAGTTCGCAGTATTTAATTCAAAATGCATTATTAATAAACAATTTGAAACTCATCTTCAATAACTTTAAAAGTATTTTAAAAGATCCTTTATCTAAGTTTAATACTTGGAATAGAGCTATCGTGGAAACATACTTAACAAAAAGACTAGAGGATATAGAGATAGAAAGTGAATTTGCCCAAGGTATTTTTAAAAATTCACAATTTCTAAATCAGTTAATCAGAGAGCAAATTCCAAAACATCATATAGAAATAGAGACTCTAAAGAAAAAAAATAATGAACTTAAAGAGAAGCTGTTTAAAATATACACTTCAAAAACTTGGAAATTATTAGCTTTCTACAAAAAAGCAACCATTTATTTTAAAAAATTTTTAGATTGGAAATGAAAAATAAAAAGAATGTAAAAATTCTCATCATGGGTTCAGGTCCCACCGGATTAGGCGCAGGTTGGAGATTAAAAGAATTAAAAGAAAAAGAGTTTTTAATCCTAGAGAGAAATTCTTATCCGGGAGGATTATCCTTTACGTTAAAGGACAAATACGGCTTCTTGTGGGATTTTGGAGGACATGTTCTTTTTTCACATTATAAATATTTTGACAAAGTTTATGATGAAGTAATGAAGCATGATTACTATTCTCATGTAAGAGAATCTTATGTGGTCTATTCTAAAGGCAAATGGGTGCCGTATCCTTTTCAATATAATGTTCACCACCTAAAAGATAAAAAAGTTCTTTACAAAATAGCTGATGATGTAATAAATAACTCTTATAAAGATATAAGACCTTCTAATTTTAGAGAGTGGATTTTACACATCTTCGGTGAAGCAATAGGAGAAATTTTTATGTTTCCTTATAATTTTAAAGTATGGGCTACTCCGCCAGAGTTGATGGATTTTAAGTGGATAGGGGAGCGAGTAGCTACAGTAAACAATAGAACTTTATTAGAAAGCATAATCTTAAAAAAAGATCATGTTTCTTGGGGGCCAAATAATACTTTTAGGTTTCCCAAACATGGAGGCAATATGGAATTATGGAGACGTATAGCCCAGAAACTAAAACAACATATTATTTACAAAACTGAAATTAAAAAAGTTAACCTAAAAGAAAAATATATTGAAACTAACAATGGTAGATTTTATTATCAGTATTTAATATCGACAATGCCACTTGATATTTTCTTTTCAATTAGTAACGCGTCAAAAGGCTTAAAACAAAAGGCCACAAGATTAAAACACACAAAAGTTCATATAATAGGAATTGGGTTGAGGCAACCAATGCCGACTAATCTTAAAAATAAGTGTTGGTTTTATTTTCCAACAAGCAATACCTCAATTTATAGAGCAACAATATTCTCTAATTATTCTCCCCATAACGTTCCTGACATTAAAAAGTATTGGTCTATAATGACTGAAGTTTCTGAAAGTGAATATAAAAAAATAGAAGATAATTTAAAACAGAAAGTAGTAAATGGTCTTATAAAATTAGGTTTTATAAGGAATAAAAAACAGATCCATCATATTACTCATTTTAGTAAAGAATATGCTTATCCAGTACCAACTCTTAAAAGAGATGGGGTACTTAACATTCTACAACTTTATTTAAGGAAGTATAATATATTTTCTAGAGGTAGGTTTGGCGGATGGAAATATGAAGTAGGAAACATGGATCATAGCTTTATGCAAGGAGTAGAAGTAGTGGATAAAATTTTATTTAATAGACCAGAAATTACCTATTTCTCTCCTTCTTATGTAAACAGTAAAAAGTTTAAAGAAACTCAATTATGAACAAGTTTAGTTTTATTTATCCACTAGGACATAGCAATCTAGATGAAAAACGGAGGAAACTTATTAGAGGTTTTGAAGAAGATCTAAATTTCATTTATACCAGGAAGCCTTTACGACAATTTAAGCCTGAATATAAAAAGGTGTTGGAAGATACTGGATGTGTTATCGTTACTTACAACAACCTTTCTTATCTAAGAGATCTACTTCATGATCTTTGCTATTCTACTGCTTTACCTAAGGATATTGTGATTATAAATAATGCTTCCACTGACAAAACCCTCTCATTTTTAAAAAGCTTTTTCAGTATCCGAGGAAGATCAAAAACAACAAAATTGCTTTCTTTCACAGGTAAACTTTTAACCAAAAAAGTTAAGGATGTAAATGTCCATATTATAACTTTAGAGGAAAATACTGGTGGAAGTGGTGGTTTTGCCTTTGGGCTATTTTATGTTAAGAATATTTTGAAAGATAAATGGTGTTTTACTATGGACGATGATATAAGAGTTGTTCCTACGTTATTAAATAATATTTTTAATTCAAGAGGAAAAGATATTGCGCTGACTGGTGTAATGCTTAGTTTAACTTCACCGAATCGAGTAATAGAAGCAGGAGCATTTTTAGGCAATGGAGTTTACTCTAATTTTGGTTTATCTGTTTACTGGCCTTATAAAAAGAAACGCTACTATGCTTCAGACGAGAGTTGGTATAAAACTGATTACTCTGTTTTAGCGTTATCATTTATTCCGGTAGCTAAACTTGATATAGGAAATTTATTGAAAATGAAAGACTTCTTTATTCATTGGGATGACTCATTTTTGTTTTTAAGTAATAACTTAAATGTTATTTCCAAATTAGAGTTTAGATATTGGCATAAATTTGGAGAGTCAACGTCTTTTTTTGGCTGGATAAAGTTTTACGATGTGAGAAACGCCTTCTATTTAATAAAAACCTTAATACCAGAAAAATTTATAAAAGCCAGAAATAGATTTTTAAGTGATTTGAAAGTTTTTCTGTGGCAATCAAAATATCAGTTAATACAGCTTTTTATTCAAGCTTTTGAAGATGGAGTTAAAGGAAGACTGGGTAAAATTTCCTATACAAATAAATTTTCTTGGTTATCCATTGACAATTATAATGAAGATTTATCAAAAAATAACAAAGTTGCCTTCATAGATTACACAGGGTCTTTGTTTAAAATTAATCGAATTATAAAAACTTTAAAGCGAAATAACAGCAAACAGAAGATATATGTTTACACAAGAAAAACACTTGATACTACTATTTATTCTATTAAGAAAGTTTTAGGCGTTGAAAAAGTTTATTATTGGAATAAAATGTCGCTTATCAATCGTTTAAGGCATTTTTTAAAATACAATCTATTTATCACGAGCTTTAATGATGTTCCTAGAATATTTCTATTTATGAAGTTCAAAATAATTCTTATGTTTCAAAAGAAAGACGACAAAATATTATTTTATAAAGTAAAAACTTCTCTCATAAAAACTCTTAAGACTTACTTACAGTTAGTAAGGTTAAGATATTTTTAAACTCACTTTCTTTTCCATATTTTCTAGATAAAAAAAGCCAATACGCTCTTATAATTACTCGAAAGGCCTTTCTATTATAGAAATAAGAGTAAACCAACCTTCTTAAGACTCTAGAATAAATCAGTAATTTATTAAATAAAGGATAATGCTCTGATGCTAAAAATAAAAAATTTCTCAAGTCGTAAACGCTATAATTAGATTTTTTCACTTTTTTGGTTTTAGCGAAACTTTTATAACTAACTGCTATTTTTAAACCTTTTTCTCTAGCTCGGAGGCAATACTCTGCATCGTCTACATGGATAAAAAAATTTTTAAATACACCAGTTCTATCTATGCACTTTTTAGTTAATAAAATACTCGCAAATGAAACATACTCTACTTCATCGTACATTTTTTTACCAACTGCTTTATAAAACTTATTCAAAGAATATCCATGATATCTCGGTAAAAACTTAAAATCGCTTTTAGATAAAGAGCTTCCTGCTTCTAGAATTTTATCTTGACTAAGCAATGTGCTACCAACAATTCCAATTTTTTGGTTTTCTCTAACAATTTTAATAAGATTAAGAAGAGTATTCTCGTTTATTTCCATCTCATCATCTATCATCCACAAGTATTCATAACTGTTTAGTTCTCTGAAAATATATTGAATCGCGGCGATCCCTCCAGACCCTCCGATATTTTGATAATTTGATAAAAGAGTAATTTTTGCTAATTTTTTTGTTTTCAACGATTGTATTATTTTAGACAGAGAGTTAAAATCTAAGTATCTACTTTTCGATCCTTGTATTTCTGTATTAATTGCAGTAATTCCGTTTTTAGAAACAACTTTTGAAAGGTTACTGTATAGTTTACTTCTATTATCAAATGATTTATTGAATATAATAATATGTGTATCTACACTTTTAACTAGCTTAGATATCAAATTAACTAAATATACCTCTCTCTCGTAAGTTACAATTCCAATTAAAGTTGAGGTGTTCATAAATCAGTATTAATTATATACAGATTTACTAATATTATTAGCCATACTTAAAATTCGAACTGGAGTATTAAAACCTCCGAATTCAACCACAGTTCAGCCATGTTCAACCACGTCAAACGTGGCAGGCCTCGTAGGTTAGAGTAGTTTCTAGCCTCATACCAGCCTCATATACAACCTGATGTGTTATCTTTATCTTCAATATGTTTAGTATAAGCAAGCAATAGGTTAGAATTAAGGGAAAAGGGTGGGATTGGTCAAGTCAACCTTCCAGCTTTAAAAATTAAGACTGTGTTGG
>JALWZV010000015.1 GCA_027002315.1 Candidatus Roizmanbacteria bacterium
AAAAAAATCTTGACGTTTTTTTATTAGAAATGTATAATTTTTTTAATTCATGAAAAATAAATCTCTAACTTATATTGCAATCTCAAGCTTTCTACTTATTATTGCAGTCCTTTTTGTTATTTTCAAATCAAAAAGCGGATCTACTAAGATAGCTAAAAATAAAATTGTTGATACAAAAAAAGAAAACGTGCTTGAGTCCGCACAAAAAACAATGGAAGAACAAAGAGGTGAAAAGGTAAAAGTTGTTACAGGAAAAATGGAGAAAAATACACCGTTGGAGGTTGAGTTTATGATGCATGACTATGCTGATGTTCCTAAATCATCTCACAGTTTAAACGAGGTTAAAAAATTTTCAAAACCCCTTGTGGGAAAAGCATACTTTGAGGTCATTGAGACAGGAAGAGCTGATGAATTAAGTACTGCACATCAAGCAGGAAAAGGAAAAGAATATTACTACGTGATATATAAATTTAAAGGTGATAAAAATAATCCTACTGGAAACACTATTTACCCCTCAAATTTGATGGAAACAGGATGGGATCCGTCTCCTCAGTTTGTGTGGATTGATGGAAGCAAAACACACTACTCGATATCTTTGGATACTAAGTATGTACTAAAGATGAAAGGTTATCCAAAACCCCCATTCATTGTCAAACTTACTACACCGAACTGGTTAACTCTAGCTGCTGTGTGGAAAATTGATAAAGGCAGTAATCCAACCATAGCTTTTAAATACATTGACACTAAAGGTGATATACATCTACTTGAGTTAGTACGCTAAATTACCCAATCCATTATCTAAAGCTTTCTCAAAGCTCCTCTTAAAGAAAACTAGCGCTAATCCTAAATACAAAATATTTAGCGCCAAGCTTATTAAAAATGAGTGTAGATTAAATCTACCCGTGCTAATTATCTCTCTCATGTTCTCAAACACATAAGACATAGGTAACAGACTAGATATTTTTTGCGCCCAATTTGGCAATATAGAGACTGGGTAATACACAGCTGAAAAAGGTGCAAAAAGATAAGCCACAGACCATGCAAAGGTCTGAATCTTTCTACCAAAACGTAAGATTAATCCAGCAACGATAAAACCTATCCACCAACCGCTCATTATCAAGGAAAACAAAAGCGGTAAAAAGTAAAACCCAAACCTAAAAATGTTGATTTTGTAAAGCAACAGTGCCAAAAACACAGCACAGCTGATACTAATAGCTGCCTTCAAAATTCCAATAAAAAGAAATGAGACCATCCACTCGCTCAGACGAATAGGCGAGACAAAGACATTTACTAAATTTTGATCCCATAACTCTTCCAGTAAATTAACGGTTATCTCATACTGACCTCTCCACAATATCATCCATAAAATAAGCCCTGATATGATCATCAACATAATCATTGGAACGTTTGGAGCATTCTTTTTAAAAAAAGTACTTGTTAAACCCCAAAGTAACAAATCAACTGTAGGCCAATAGAATAGATCACTTAGACGATCTAAGCTATGAATAAGAAGATAAAAATACCTTAAAATAATGGCATAAACTCTACTAAACTTCATATCACTTCTTCGCAACTTTTAAAAAATAGTCCTCAAGACGTGGCTTGTCTATGCTAATCTCCTCATAAATAATTCCTTTACCCAATAACTGCTTTAAAAAATTAGGGATCTCATGTTGCTGTAAATTAATCACAATATGACGATGCTTTAAAACAAATCTCAAGTGTTGCTGTTTGCACATCTCTATAGTTCTCTTCAACCCATCCTTAATCAAAAGTCTTATACGTGATGTCTTGAGAGTTTTAGCTAAACTATACGGTGTTCCCTCAGCAATAATCTTTCCATGATTAATAAATATCACTCTATCGCATATCTCTTCTATCTCTGCCATATTGTGCGAGGTTATAATTACAGAGATATTAAACTTATCCCGTTGCTCAAGCAAAAACTTTCGTATGTAATCAGCAATCTCTGGATCAAGTGATGCTGTCGGTTCATCTAATAGTAAAACCTCAGGAAAATTTATCCACGCCTTAGCTAAGTTCAACCTCGTAGACTGTCCTGCTGACAGGGAAAACACCTGAGATTTCCATATCTCATCTAACCTAAACATTTTTTTTATCTTCTGTATTCTTTCCTTTCTATTTTTAATAGAGTACAGATGACTTATAAAATAAAGGTTTTCTGCAACTGTCAATCTTCTTGGCAGGCTTATATAGGTCGAGGAAAAATTTATTTTCTCTGTTATCTCCTCCTTGTGCTTAGATAGATCTTTACCAAAATACACAACCTGTCCGGATGTTGGCTTTAAGACACCTAACAGCATCTGCATCGTAGTTGTCTTTCCAGCACCATTTGGTCCAAGCACACCAAGAATCTCACCCTTTTTCAGACTAAATGATATGTCGCTTAGTGCTTGAAACTCACCAAATTTTTTCGTCAGATGACTGACATATAAAATATCCATAGAAACCCCTTAAAAAAACTTAAAATGCGCTGAATGAGAGTAGGTGTGAAGTTGTATTATAACCCACAAACACAAAAAATCCAAATGATTTAAATGTCTTGATATTCCTAAAAATACAGCTATTCCCCTCTAAAAAACTTTAGTTTGTCTCATCCTCTTTAAACTTTTCTTGCCACTCTCTAATACCTCTTCTTTTATCTATCAACTCCTTCAACTCTAGATATTTATCTTCATCCGACGAATAAATAAATTCTGCTATAGTCTGCAGTGATTGAGTTCGTTCCTCAAGTTCTTGTACTTCTTGTTTTTTTTGCTTGATTCTTTTTTCAAGATCAGCAATCTTCTGCTTCTTTTTTTTCTCAGTTAATAAAGCACCACGATTCCTAAATCTTCCTCTTACAGGAGCTTCCCTTGTTCGTTGTAAATCAGCTTCTAAACTTAAAAGGGTTGACTTCTTGGTAGTCAACTGCGATTCCATGCTCCTTTTAATCCCTTTTAATTTTGTTGCAATCTCGGTATCCAACTCAGAAAATCGACCTTCCACTCGAGACGAGATCTTACCTTTCTCCTGTAACACTAACTTATCTCTATATCTTGGGACATCGTTCTCAATCACGCTACTGACCTCTTCAACCTCTTCCTGCAAATTACCTTGAGCTTCCTGCCTGTCGTTACCAAACACCTTATTTAAACGCTCTTCAAAAGCCTTTAAACTCTCCTCTGACAATATAGGTGTTTGTGCATCATTGAATAAAGCTTTTCCTACCAGTTGACGAGCTTCATTATTCTTAGAGATAACACGTAAAAATCCAATAGCTTCTCTCAATCCTCGCCCAATGTTAACCAATCTCTCTTTCCTAACAGTATCCTCACTAACATGATTTAAAAGCTCGTCGAAATGTTCAAACCAAACAACTAAGTCACTAGGTGCTAGGATATAGTCTCCCGCCATCATATCCTTGTCAACTACTTTGGTTATATATTCTTCTACACTTCTACGCTTAACAAGATCAGAGGCATCAAAACCTTTTAACCACCTAAATATACTACCTCTACTTACATCAACAGGACCATCGCCTCTGTCACTTATAATAATTCTTCTTCCAAGCTCGGCTAAGATATATCCTGCAGCCTCCGCCTCACTTCTTGTTTGTGCTTTCTTCTGTATTTGCGCCAAAACATCATCTTGGTCATCGCTCCAGTCCCACTCCAAACTAATCATATCCTCAACTCTCTGACCTCCAAAAAACTCCAACTTCTGTCTTTTATACCACTCCTTCCATTGCTCTTTATTTTTTTGCTGCTCTGCTTTCTCTATCTTTGCAAGAGACTTGCTAATACGTTTTTCCAAACTTGACACGTCATTGAAATTTGTGTTTCTTGAAAGTACGTTCCTATTCTGATTTATCAACTCTAAAACCACATTTAACGTCGCTCTTCTCTGGTCTGTTGGAAGATAATGCGCTATACTGCTTACTCCAGATAATCCATCATAAGTTATTTTGTTTAGAGTACCTGTTTCTCTTAAAAATTCCAAAGCTTCCTGAGGTCTTCCAAAAGCAGTCATACTCATCAAGAAAAAGTCAGCGGCTTTATCCATCCTCTGCAAGGTCCGAGTTAAATTTGCTTTTGTCTCCTCCGATAAACGGTAATCTCTCATAATAGTTTGAGATGAAGAAAGATCAGACCATATTTCTTTGTTGTATCTTGTAGCCCCTCTGGCCTCTAAGACTGCTTTCAAAACAAGCTCTTCGGTTCCAGGCAAATTATTATTATTTAAATATGGACTATTAATGTTTACAAGAGCCAGTACCAAACGTTTCAAGGTCTCAGGAGGCTGATCGAGACGACTTGGTCTATACCCAACCCCTAAAGACAAAACAAACTGCGGTGTTGTCTTAGCATATCTACCTAACCTATTTAAATATTTTGCCTGATAGTTTTCGTTAAGTTGTTCCCTCCAGCTATTATCTTCTGCTTGTGTTTCAAAAAAGCCTTCTTGAATAGGGGAAATATACTCATCAAACGTAATTGCAAAAAAAGACCGAGGTTCAGCTTTTTGCTCTTTTGCGCCTAGTTGTGCAAATTCTAGACTACCATCAACTGCCATAGTACAAAATTATACCAAAAAAATAAAAACTCAAATCAGTTTTCTCAATCTCTTTATCAGAGTAGAGTAGAGGTGGAGATTGTGAATTGAGGCTAAGCGATAGGCTAGAGTGTCCTCAATTGTGAACAAATGCTTCAGATAAGAAACAGAGTAGTTTCTACAGGTAAAACAGTCGCAAAACTCACTAATCGGATTAGTATCACGATAGTACTTTTCTTTGCTTAAGTAAATGTACTTAAACAAATCTTGATAATCAGTTTTATTGAGTTCTATATCATCGGGACTTTGTTTAAAGGCATAAAGGCGTTTGTGTCGTGCATCTCTTGTAGGCAGAACACAATCAAAAATATGATAACCGAACTGAACGCCCTTAATAATTTCAGCTGGCTTGCCAACTCCCAAAGCAAAACGAACTTTATCATCTGGAGTAAGCTTAGCATTCTCCTCAAACATTTGGTAATTGAATTTACCATCTTTCTTCATCGGCCAGCCTCCAAATCCATAACCATCAAACCCTACCTTCATTAACTCATTAGCACAGCGCTCTCTTTCTTTCATATTAAAACCACCTTGTATTACTCCTAAGATTAACGGCCTGTTTTTCTCATCAATTTCCCTAATCTCTAACTGGCGCAAGTATTCTTCCTTAGCACGTTTTGCCCACTCAATAGTAATATCAACAGAGTGTTTAATTTCATCAAGCGGGGCACTTGGAGAAGTAAAATAATCAAGTACAATTACAACATCTGTTCCAAGATTAAACTGAACCTTTATGGATTTTTCGGGTGTAAACACCTTGTTGTCAAACTTAACTCCTCTTGACGTAATCTTGCCCTGTTTCTTAAACTTGTGTATTAAAGACATTATCTGAAAACCACCAGAGTCAGAGATAGCAAACCCGTTCCAGTTCATAAACTTCTTAACTCCACCAACAGAGTGTAAAAACTTATCGCCGGGTTGGTTCATTAAATGATAGGTATTCACAATGAATCCTTCTATTCCTGTGTTCTTTAAGTCTATTGTATCAACTCCCTTGACAACAGCTCGCGTTGCATCAGGAAAAAATACAGGAAACTGCATCTTCTTTCCTCTTACTTTAACACTCTGTAGATAATTTCTTTTCATATGAGAATTGTAACATAATTCAACTTTTGAATTACTAATGTCTAATTAACTGCTCTTTCATATCACTGCAATCCTCCCAATTTATCGGGAGGAGAAACAATCTCCACCGCTATGATACTTAACACAACCTTTGAAGAACTAAACAGTAGTCAGCCTTATCTCACACAGGCGGAGATCGCCGCGCTCGCTTGCCGCTCGCTCGCGATGACATGAGAGAGTAGTCACTGCAATCCTTTGATTCAGAAGAAAAACTCCCCATCGTAAGAATAACGTCATTGCGAGGAACGAAGCCACGCTAAGCGTGGCGTGGTGACGCGGCAATCCCCGCCGTTATGGTACTTAATACTAATCTTTGAAATTTGAATCAATAGCCAGTCTTGTTTTCATTAAGGCGGAGATCGCCGCGCTCGCTAATCGCTCGCTCGCGATGACGTATTTAGTATTAGTAATTAGAAATTAGAAATTTTCTTTTAGTTTCCTCCAAAGCGCCTCTTTCTCTTAAGAAAGTTTAAGATTATCTCTTCAAAAAGATCCGGACTTAAATCTGGAAAATGTTTTTCTTCAAAATAAAGTTCACTATAAACAGATTGCCAAGTTAAAAAACCACTTGTTCTTTGCTCTCCGGATGTTCTGATGATCAAGTCTGGGTACGGATACGGTTGGTTTTTTGTGTCTAAAAAGTCCTTAAACTTAAAATAGGGGTACTTACTCCAATATTTACCTTCTTGTTGAAACAAGTCCTCTATCTTAATCTTGCCTTGTTGTAAAGCCTCAAACACCTTCTTAATTCCCCGTAAAATCTCATCCTGACCTCCATAATCTAAAGCTACATTTAACACAAATCTTGAGTTTTTATTTGTGTCGTGCTCTAAATCCATTAATTTCTTCAAAAGATCTTTGGGTATTCTATCTTTTCTGCCTAAGTGATAAAATCTAACTTTGTTCTTCATAATATCTCCTTTCAGCTTATCAATAAGCCTTAGGTATAATTTCATAAGATACTTAACCTCCTTTTCGCTCCTGTTCCAGTTTTCTGTAGAAAAAGCCCATAAAGTCAAGGTGTGGATATTAAGCTCACGTGCTCTTTCCGCAATCTTCACAGCAACATCGAAACCTCTTCTATGCCCAAAAAGGGTTGGAAGATGGCGAGCTCGAGCCCACCTGCGATTACCATCGGGAATAACTCCGACATGTTTTATATATGATGATAAGTCTTTTCTCATACCGGTTTTACTGTTGTAAACTTAATTTTACTACTTTCACTATTTAAAGAAAACTCTGGAGAACAAAAGTTTTCAGTGTTAATAATAACGCTCTCTATACCCCTATCTGCTAACTTTACAAGCTGTTCTGCCTTAAGTTTCATCCCGCCAGTAACATCAAAGCCCTGGTTATCATAAAAGGATAATCTTTTAATATTTTGTTTACTTAAGATCTTAATCAAATCGCCATTTTTATCATAAACGCCAGTTTCCTGTGAGATCATAATAACCTTTCTAACTCTGTAATTAATTTTTTGTAACCACAATATCATCAACTCAAGAACTCGTTCCGTAGAAAAAATATGAATCATCTTGTTTTTATCCATGATTACATCTCCGTAAATTAAAGGAATAAATCCATTCTTAAAAACAGTATCGAGAAAACTTAAATTTATATCTTCTACCTTTCCGTTATTAGACAAAATAAAGCTTGCGGGAGAAAAAGAAAAAACAGGAATCCCATTTTCAACCAACTCGCTAAAAACAATCTGGTGTAACTCAGATGCAGAGTGTTTAATCTTACTCGCAGATAAAACAGTGTGTTTTTTTTGATATAAGCTGGCCTCATAGTGGCCGAAAGATCCAGAGCCATGTCCTAGGGCAAATAATCGCCATTTTTTCGTCCTGTCATATAAGGCTTTAATCTTTTTAGCTATTTTATGCAGATCTTTCTCATTTAAGACATGTGGTTTGGTCTTATCTGTAATCACAGATCCTCCTATTTTAATAAAAACCACATCTTTTTCTTTTAGCATAACGTTCTTATTATATTATAAATTAAAGTATTTCTCTCAACTCCACTTGTTATTGCCTGGTATTTTGTATTAACTATATTTATATCTATAAAATTAAAAATTAAAAGATAAACAACCCACGACCTTACGGTCGGGGTTTTAGGTGATTTCAAGCTTTGCTTGCCCTGTATCTTTTTTACCTTGGTTGTTGATATATGCTCTTATTATTGATTCATTTATCCCTA
>JALWZV010000016.1 GCA_027002315.1 Candidatus Roizmanbacteria bacterium
TATTATAATAGATTTAGTCAGTTTATTCTAAAAAAAATAAAACTATATAATAAATCGTATGAAAAAAATTATTGTCTTCTTTGTAACTATAGAACTCATCGCTATCGGTGTATTAACACGTAAAATAATTACAAAATCAAAACAAAGCGTTTTGGGTAAACAATCAATACATTCTATTAAAAAGAGTTCTCTTATTTTTTCATCAACTAAATATCTGAAAAATTTTTATGAACCAAAACCAAATAGTATTGATACTGGATTAATGTTTAAAAGGGGTCGAATTACAATTAATTCTGACAGTTTAAATGAAAGATTTAATTATTCTATACAAAAACCCAAAAGTACGTTTAGAATCATCACTCTTGGAGATTCATTCACGTATGGATTATATATAGACACAAAAGATAACTGGACTGAAATCTTAGAAGACGAGCTTAATAATAAACTAACTTGTAAAAACATCCGTAAATTCGAAGTAATTAATTTAGGTGTGCATGGTTATGATTTCCAGTATTCTGTCGAGAGATATAAAAAAAGAGGTGTCAAATACAACCCGGATTTAATTATATGGTATATGGTAGATCCATTAAGATTAACATATATAAACATCAATCCTACTGCATTAAATAAAGCTAAAAAAGAGTGCGAAAAAGAGCATAACTCTTATATCTATTGTCCTTGGGGAAAAGTTCATAACAATTATATTAAACGCTTTGGTGAGACTCAGATTTTAGATTTTCAGAAAAAATCTATGATGAAATTAAACGAGTATTACTCTGGCCCTCTATTGTTTATGATGGATTACGGCTTCCCTCCTTATCAAAAAAAGTTTTTCACAAGAGTAATTAAGAAAAGAGGTAAAAAAAGTTGGATTACAGATATTTATATCCCTAACTCTTATCGTATTCTCAATGACGGCCATCCAAACGAAAAAGGACATAAGAAAATAGCAAATGATGTGTTCGACTTCCTTATTAAAAACAACATCATCCCCTGCAAAACACCTTAATAACTTATGCTCAGAACCAGAGCAGGCCATGTTCAATCACGTCAGACGCAACAGGCCTCGTAGGTTGAATTGGCTATTTTTAGCCTATCCCAATCAGCCGAATTTAACCACGTCGAACCACGTCAGACGTGGTCGAACGTGGCAGGCCTTGTAGGTTGAACTGGCTAGAATGTATAAGGTTGTGAGTTAAAAAATTAGTTTATGAATTACCCTTTCAGCAAACACCTTGTCAAAGTCAGAGTCAAAGGTTAAGAAATAACTTATCTTATTTTCCTTCATTATCAATAAATGATAGGCGTCACGTGGTGCAAGGTTAAATTTCTGCATTATATCTACAAGAGCTTTCTGTTTATTTTTTACTGCAGGTGGGTTAATCAGTTTTAAATTTGGAAAGGATAAAACATTATTTAAAACCTTTTTCAACATTAGATAAACCTTGTCTTGCTTACCTAACCTTTTTTTAAGGTAAAACCCGGCAACATATAAAAACTCATCTATCACTAAAGATGAGATAAAAACCTGATAGTTCTCTGCCACCAAAAATTTTAGCGCTTTTATGCTTTGTGTAAAATAAGCAGAGTCTTTATCTTGAGAATAAATCAAAACATTGCTGTCAATGTAGCAAGATTTAATAAGATTTTTCATAAAGTTGTTTAAGTTTTTTGGGTGACAAATTTATGCCCAAACTTACTTTACCAACCAAGCCATCTAGTTTTTTAAGATTGTTTTTGACCTGCCTTCCAGAACTTTTACTCTGTGCTTCTTTAACAGGTTTAATCTCAGCTAATGGCTTAGATCTGTAGATAAGTAGAAACCTATCCCCTTTCTCAATCCTTTGTTTAAAAGAAAGGAAGTTTTCTCTCAACTGTTTTACTGAAATAATGTTTATCTTCATATTATCTTAAGTTTAACTTAAAGTAATCTTTTTGTCAACTTATGCGTATGAATATTAAAATAGCAAGACAACCTCGGGGGTTGCTATATGTTGTTGCTACTCTCTTACGTCATCGCGAGGAAGGAGTGTTAGCGACTGACGAAGTCATGGCGGAGCCAGATCAGGCTCCGCCTGACAATCCCAACCGTTATAATAAATAAAAATTGTAGGGGCTGATCATTGTGTCAGCCCGTTAATTAACATATATTCCTGACGTTATATTAAACAATAAAGTAAAATCGTTACATTGGTTCTATTCTCATATAGGCGGAGGTCGCCACGTCGACAGATAAATCGGTCTCCTCGCGATGACGTTATAGGGATTGTCATTGCAGGAAGTGAACGAAATCGGAAATCTGGCGGTCTCTGTTAGATTGAATTAGTTGTGCTTAAATAAAGTTTTAAAAAGGTTCTGTATTAAATACAACAAATGTGTCAAAACGAATAATCGAATAATATAAAAACCTATATTATTCGTTTTGCTTGAAAAAGATAATATAAACTGCTATATTATCACTATGAAACAATATAAGGCAGGAAGGTATATTAGCACTGAAAGTGTGTTTATGAATAAAAGCGTTGCTTATCGGTATTTTTTACCTTCACATATCAATCGGGAGTTTAAACTTGAAAATACAAAAATCATACCAATTTTAGAAGAGGCTGTGAGACTGCTTGGAGAGTTAAATGCTTACGGCTCCCTTATTCCTGACATAAACTTTTTCATTCAAATGCACATTGCCTCCGAAGCAGTTTCTTCTTCTAAGATAGAGGGAACAAAAACTAACATGGACGATATTTTCCTTAAAAAAGAAGATATAGCTCCTGAAAAAAGAAACGACTGGCAGGAAGTTAAAAATTATATATCTGCCCTTAATCAAGCGATAAAAGATCTTAAAGAACTACCAGTATCAGAGCGGTTAATTAAACAAACACACAAAATCTTACTAAGCGGAGTAAGAGGTAAACATAAAAAACCAGGAGAGATAAGAAACAGCCAAAACTGGATAGGAGGAGCCAGTATTAATAGTGCTCATTTTATCCCTCCTCATCACTCTCACCTGCCAAATCTCATATCCGACTGGGAAAAATTCTGGCACAATAAAGCTATTAATGTTCCCGTACTTATTAAGATTGCTGTCGGACATTACCAGTTCGAAACTATTCATCCATTTTTGGATGGTAATGGACGAGTTGGTCGTTTGCTAATCACTCTTCAGTTAATTGAGCGTGGTTTTCTTCAACATCCTGTGCTGTATATATCTAACTTTTTTGAGACTCACCGACAACAGTACTATGAATCGTTAGATAGAGTAAGACAAACCAATGACTTGGAACAGTGGATTTTATTTTTTTTAGATGGAGTAATAAACACTTCTAAACAAGCTAAAAAAACATTTAAAGATATTCTAAAATTAAGGGAAATTTTAGAAGGTAAGATATTAACTCTTGGCCGCCGTTCAAAAGCAGGTAAGCAATTGTTAATCTACTTGTTTTCCCAACCTATAATTAATGTTAAAACCGCCAGTCGTGTTTTAGGAGTTAGATACGCATCAGCAAATAAGCTAATTCAACAATTCGCTCACCTTAATATATTAAAGGAGAAAACTGGATTTTCCCGTAATCGTCTTTTTGTGATGAGTGATTATCTGGGTTTGTTTAAGAGTTAATCCTGTCCACTAGGCTAAATACAACCAAGTTCAGCCAAGTTCAACCTCGTAGGTTGAATTGGCTATTTTTAGCCTATCCCAATCAGCCGAATTTAACCACGTCGAACCACGTCAGACGTGGTCGAACGTGGCAGGCCTTGTAGGTTGAACTGGCCAGAAGTGTGATTATTTATAAACAATAAAGTTCTCTATCACCAAATAATCCATGCTTGTTCTTAGGAAATCGTTTATTGCCTGAGATGGATTTTCCACAATAGGCTCGCCTTTCAGGTTAAAACTTGTGTTTAAAAGACAGGCTATTCCTGTCTTTTCATAAAATCTTTTTATGAGTAGGTAATAAAGTTCATTCTCTTTTTTAGAGACAGTTTGTATTCTGCAGGTTCCATCTTTGTGAACAATGGCAGAAATTTTATCCCTAGCCTGCTTTTTGACAGGAAACACAAAGTTCATAAAAGAAAACCAACCGCCTGTTTGAGGCAGTTCAAAATACTCGCCTGCTTTCTCCTCCAATATTGAGCCAGCAAATGGCCTGAACTGCTCTCTTCTTTTAATAAGATTTACCTTGCGCTTCATATCTCTGTTTTTAGGATTAGCCAAAATAGATCTTGCACCCAAAGCTCTTGGGCCAAACTCCATTCTCCCTTGAAACCAACCTATTATCTTATTTTTCGACAACAGCTCTGCTGTCTTATTTACCAGTTCTTTTTTACTTTTAAACTTTCTAAATCTTAAGCCATATTTCTTAATCTCCTGTAATACTTCATTGTTTGAATAATTAGAACCAAAGAAAAGTTGGGTCTGTGGCTCAATTTTCCTTTTTTTATCTATCAATTTGTTGTAAGTAAAAAGAGCCGAACCAACCGAGGATCCACTGTCTCCTGCAGGGCCAAACACCCAGACATTTTTAAAAGGAGTGTTTTCCCAAATCTTGCCGTTTGCTAAAGAGTTCAACCCAACACCGCCTCCAATACACAAATTTTTCTCTCCTATAAGCTCGTATAAATAGTTAAGCGTCTTGAAATACACCTCTTCCATAAAGCTCTGTAAACTTGAGGCAACATCTTTATGCCTCTGAGTAATGTTCTCATTCGATAATCTTCTTTTGCCAAAAACCTTTTCAAAGTTTTGAATCCAAAAGATATCTGTTTTTAATCTTAAGCTTCCGTCCTTGCAAATATCTGCAATAAGCTTAAATCTTTCTTTATACCTTGGTTTGCCATACGCAGAAAGCCCCATTACTTTATACTCGTCATTGTTTACCTTAAATCCTAAAAACGCAGTAAAAGCTGAGTATAGCAAGCCTAATGAATGAGGAAAGTTTAGCTCCTTTAGGGGTGTAAGTTTTGTGCCCTGAGCTCTCCAGAGAACCGTCGTTTGATATTCCCCTATTCCATCTATGGTTAACACAGCTGTATTTCTAAAAGGAGACGTGAGATAGGTTGCTGCAGCATGCGATAGATGATGAGTTGAGTATAAGATTTTTGCGTTTTTAAAACCAAGCTTTTTAAAGGTATTTTTTAAACGCAACTTTCTTCCAAGCCAGGACCTTATTCCTTTAACAAATGAAGCAGAATCTCTCGGCCACATCTCCATTAAGATTTCCAGAGTCCGCTCAAACTTAAGTAGGGGTTTTTCATAATAAGCGATGTACTGGATATCTCTTGGTTTAACTCTAGATGTTTTCAAACACATCTTTATTGCATTTACAGGAAATCTATTGTCGTGCTTTTTTCTTGAAAAACGCTCCTCTTCAAAAGCAGCGATAACTCTCCCATCCTTCAAAAGACATGCAGAACTATCGTGATAATACGCAGATACTCCTAATATAAACAGTGGTTTTTTTGTCCTTAAGTTTCTCATAATCTTAATATGGAGAGTTTATATCAAAATCTTTTATACTTGCGTCTTTCCAGTAAGATGTCTTATACTCATCCTTCCTTCTAAAAAATTTATACACTATAGCAATTAGACCAAAAAGAGTGTAATAAAGACTCAAAAGAAAGAGACGAGTAATAAAATTATTAATTCTTCTGCTTAAAGATCGAACTTCTTCTAACCAATCTTTAATCTTGCTCATATAATAGGATAGATAAAAACTGGTAAGGGAGAGATCTGTGCGCTAATAATAAGCAAAGCTATAATCACTAAAAGTAAAATTAAGGGAATTACCCAAATCTTTTTTTTAGATTTAAAGCTTAAGATAAAGAGTTGCTTAAATGTCTCGAGCATAAAAACATTATACTAAAGGTTTGTTTAAAACTGCGTTACAAAGAAGTCTGACGGAATCTGAGGGTAAGACTGGAAAACTCTCACCTTTCTTGTTACTCCCTCAGCGGTCGTTGCGGTTGAGGTTACTATTTTTCCTTGTATTGGTAAATTAACCGATCCCTCTATTCCAACCTTTGTTGGTTCAACTAAAGAGCGTATCATTAATAACTGCGGTTTTATAGCTGATGGTATGATTATGGCATTAGATTTAAAAGAGAAATTAACAGGAGGAAATAAATCATTGTTCTGAGGGTAGTTATAATCACCTTGTGTTGCTGATGTTTTATTATTACCGCTTATCTCTCCACACGGATCAATCAACCAACGTTGTATTGGAAGAGCAGAATTAGAGAGTAAGGTTACCTCTAGAGCAGGCATTGTCTTAGAAGCACAATCCCCTGACTCAGAACCAAAATAAAGCACTATAGCACCATTAAAATAGTCATTTGGGTCAGTAGAAAGCTGCTTTGTCTCAGGATTATATCTTGTCATATATATAATATACTGTTTATCTTTACTAATTAATGGGGTAATGAAATCTTTACCTTGGGTCGTTTGAGTTTCCGCTGTCCCTTCTATAGAACTAAAATCATCCCCTAAGTCGCTAATTTGAATACTTGTTTCATTAGAATTTAGTATTTTTTCAACTCCTGCATCAGCAGCATTTAAAGCCTTTTTTTCCTCTTCTTTTAACTTTGTCATCTGTGTCTCAACTCTTGAACTATACGAGATTGTTAAAGCTATTGTTAAAACAACAGCAAGTATCATTGCTGTAATCAATAATATCTGTCCCTTATTCTTTCTATTATCTGTCCTTGTTAAATTTAATGTTCTCATAATTATTTTATCTGTTGCCAGTCATAATCCATAACAGACAAATACGGCAATAATTCTATATATTGATTTTTATCAAACACTATAAACACAGATGGTTTGTTATTTATAACTTGATCCCTTAATTGCTGTAATGAACTCGATGCTACTAGATTACCCTTTATCTTTAAGCCAGTACCAGAGTTGCTCCCTGTTGACACAGTGCTTGCAATAAATATACCATCTGCCTCTGTCATACTATCATCGAATGTTATTGAGTTCGCAAGTATGGCTATTGATACACCTGTTCCATTATTAAAGGTTGTTCCGCTAATTGTAACATCCCCATTTACGATAATAACCATATCATTTTGTGGATTGGAACTAATAGTTATATTTCCATCAAGGATATAAAGTGCTGTTGGTGCTGATGCAATATTAAAGGCACTTGATGCAATCTCAATATAGTCTGTTCTTCTTGATTTAACATACGACTCAAACTCCGAAACAGAGATGTAGCTTGAGTTTGAGTAATTAGTCAACTGCCAATTATTATCAGATGCTTGTTGACCATCTAAATCTAACTCTGGAGCATCCGCAACACCTGCATCATCAATAATAAAGTATGGGTTGTTGTTGTCATCAGAATCAAATGGTAACACATTTGGAGGTATCGGATTACTTACATTATTATTCGACTGGAACGATGACGATTTTAACTTTATCCATGGACCCGGAGTTGGTGTCGGTGTTGGGGTGTTAGTTGGAGTTGGGGTGTTGGTCGGCGTTGGGGTATATGTCGGTGTTGGTGTGTTAGTCGGAGCAATACATCCAGCTATTAAGTCACATGATGAGAAACATCCTGGGCGTAATGTACAATCATTATCACTACTACAAGCGTCTGTACATGCTGGAACTGGAGTTGGTGTCGGTGTTGGTGTGTTGGTTGGTGTATTTGTTGGAGTCGGAGTATTAGTTGGTGTATTTGTTGGAGTATTAGTTGGTGTATTTGTTGGAGTATTAGTTGGAGTCGGAGTATTAGTTGGTGTATTGGTCGGTGTTGGAGTATTGGTTGGAGCCATACATCCGGCTACCAAATCACACTCTGAATAACATCCTGTTCTGTTCTGACATTCCGTATTTGTAGTACATGAGTCTGTACACGCTGGAACTGGAGTCGGTGTTGGTGTTGGTGTGTTGGTTGGAGGAACAGGTGTGTTAGTTGGAGTATTAGTTGGAGGAACAGGTGTGTTAGTTGGTGTTGGAGTATTGGTCGGCGGCACTGGAGTATTAGTTGGAGTATTAGTTGGAGGAACAGGTGTGTTAGTTGGTGTTGGAGTATTGGTTGGAGCCATACATCCGGCTACCAAATCACACTCTGAATAACATCCTGTTCTGTTCTGACATTCCGTATTTGTAGTACATGAGTCTGTACATGCTGGAAGTGGAGTCGGTGTTGGTGTTGGTGTGTTGGTTGGAGGAACAGGTGTGTTAGTTGGAGTATTAGTTGGAGGAACAGGTGTGTTAGTTGGTGTTGGAGTATTGGTCGGCGGCACTGGAGTATAAGTCGGCGTTGGTGTATTTGTTGGAGGTATTGGAGTATAAGTTGGCGTTGGTGTATTGGTCGGTGGAGCAATACAACCTTGGACAACATCACAGTGTGTTTGACACCCTGTTCTGTTAGTACAGTCAGTATCACCACTACACGAATCTGAACAAGCAGGACACGTATCTCCTTTTGTTGTAACATTAGAGACATTCCCTCTTGCATCATGTGCACTTGTATCCACCCTAATATAGTGACCTGTACGATTAGAACAGGAAACACTGCTACTGGTATTCCATACATTACCGTGTTCTATAGTCTCACTCGCCGTCTGATCAACTAGTTGATACCAAAATGGGGCTTCCCAGCAATGACTAGCGCTTATATCTCCACAATCAACAGAGAAGCTCCCACTAGCTGAGTGATCGCTGCTTTTACAATACCCAACAGGTCCTTCACAAGAACTACCACAACTATTATCTCCCGTCCATCCCCAAGTAAAATCAATAGCATAAGTATTCGAGTTATAATTTGCTGTAGCAGTCGGGTCTTTAGCGGCAACATTATCACAAGTACAGATACAATCCGATGCTCCTAAACAATCTGGGTTTTTGCACACACCATTGGAACACGTCAGTCCTGTTTCACAACTACCACTTGTACAACTCTCTCCGCAGGCATGCGCAGCATAAACAGGTTTAATAATAGGTTTACTCGTAATATGTAAAGAAAGTGTGAGTAAAGAGAATAATAATAGTACGAGTAATTTAGATATTTTTTCCATTATACTTATAACAAGAATAACAAAAATTATTATAAAAAGTCAACAAACATCTTAAACTATGGTTAGTTTAATTTACACCACTCTTTTTTTTCTGGAGGGGTTGGGTATCAAAAATATTGAGAATCTCATATATTTCGTTGCTACCACAATTCCCTTGTTTCTCTACGTGTCTGCAAAAATCAAAAAAAGAAGCCTCTATATTCCAAAGGAGCCAATATTGCTTTATTTAATTTTCATGTTGTCGTTTTTATTTTCTATTCTTTTATTTTCGTTAGACAAAGAGGTTTCATTAATTTACTTGTTTGTTTATTTGTACATATTTGCTCTTTTTGTGTATTTTTATAACTTTAAAATTGAGGCCGAAAAAACAGTTAACGTAATAATAATTATTTCGTCAGCGTTATTTACCCTTATTTATATAGTTAAAAGTGCTTTTCCACACTCCTTGAGCTTTATTGGAAATACCGAAAATAATTTACTGGTTGAGTACAATAAGCACAATAATCATCTCGGAGATCTTTTGGGTTTTGTAATTATTTGGTTCTTTTACCATTACTTAAAAAACAAAAATAAAAAATACTTATTTATATCTACTTTGTTTCTTATTCCATTTATCCTTTCTTTCAGCAGAGCCGCGTATTTAGCTGTTCTGATTACTGGAACCGTGATGATGTTTAAAGAAAAGATTGTGTTTTTTGCAAAACAACATTTAAAACATCAACACGAACGGGGCTTCCCTACACAAAAAGGATTGGTTATTACCAACCTACAAGCTCGAATCACGTGGTTTGCTAATTTACAGGTAAAAAGCAAAGCGTTCTTGTCCCTTCTTATTTACTTTTTGGTTACTGTGTTTTTACTTATATCGCTCTCACGCGGTTACGGTAGTAGGGGTATTGTTGCTAATATCTCGTCTTATCTTCATATCCCCATCAAAAGCACCTTCGGAGGAAGGCTGTCATACTTCTCTCAAGCCATCAAGGGATCGTTTATTCATCCTTTTGGTATTGGGTATGGAAACTTTCAATATATATCTAAACAGTATCAAGGAAACATAGGTGAGTTCTCCTCATTAACAACCAACTGGTTCTTGGAGATACTTATCGGGACTGGTGTTTTGGGTTTTATAGCTATGCTTGTCTTTGTTGTAAGACCAATTATTGATGGTTTTAAAAGAAAACAAACCACGGTGTATTTATATCTCGCAACACTTGCTATTGTTCTTTTTATGACTGCATATAGCTACAGCATAATCTCGTTCTTAAGCTTGTTCTTTGTTTTATTGGCGATTGTTTATCACGACAACCACGAGAAGAGAATAAAACTACCATCAAGATCATACCTCGTCTTTTCTCTTATCTTGTTTATTTTCTCTCAATCTTTCTTTTTGAGTTACTTTTTTCTTTCCGCAAATAAACCTAGACTTGCTCTGACTTTTTTCCCTTACAACAAAAAGGCTTTGATTTCATACGCAAAAGAACTTGACCTTAAGCAAAAACATTCAGAGGCCCTTATTTATCTAAAACACGCAGAAAGTATTTCCCCTAACAACTTTTCCGTCATCACAAATATTGCAAAACATTACAAGCTTGTAAAGAAATATCCTGAGGCAATAAACTATTATAAGAAACTATTTTCTGTAAATCAGTTTACCTCTGAGGTTTGGGTTGAGAAATTATATTTACTCATAAAACAAGTATATGGTCCTGATGAAGCTGAAAAGTTTTTAAGAAGCAGATTGAAATTTTACCGAGAAAACTTAGATGACTGGTACACTAAATCAACGAGCTTAAACCTAAGGTTATTAAAGTGGTGTAAAAAAAATGGTATTGAGAATATTTGTCAATTAGAGCTGCAACGTAACTCAATGTACTATGAACCGACACCACACCGCATAGAAAAATTCAAGGTAGGTTCACACAGAGTTAAGTATGTTTTTAACAATCATGGTTTTAACGATGTTCGAGATTATAAGTTTAAAAAGGACAAAAACACGTTTAGAGTTGTAATTATGGGAGGAGGAAAGGCGTTTGGACTTTTAGTAAAGACCAAAGACAACCTCTCAGAACAATTAAGGAACGTCTTAAACTCTAACACCACCTCTCTAAACAAGAAAAAATATGAGGTTATTAATATCGGTTATCATAACGACGATTTTCTCTACAGCATAGAGCATTTTGAGAATTGGGGAAGAAAATATAATCCTGATGTAGTCCTGTGGATCATGCAAGATCCAACAAGAATTAACGATATTTTTATCTCATACCTGGACAAAGCTCGATTAGAATTAGAAAACAAAGGCGGAAAAAAGGGAAACTTTCCGGAGTGGACTCTTGCGTATAAAAATTACCGCAAGGAGGTTCCAGAAAACTTCATAATGAAAGAGCAGACTAACTTGCTTAAAAATTTTCTTTCTAAACACAAAAATATAAATATTATGTTTATCTCAACATATCAACCTCCAGAAAAAATCAAAGAACTTATCAGCTCCCAAAACAACACTCGTCTTTTTGTGCTGAACAATGTTAGAAATAATCCAGAGTATTATTTTAAAGATATAGATGCTGTTAGCCCAGAGGGTTATGAATACATTGCTAAACAAATACTTAAATATCTACGGTGCTTAAAATTGCTTTAAAGGTTTTTTGTGTTAGGTGTGTAAGAATAAAAATAAAATTTCTAATTAAATATAATTGTATCTAGTATTTTGTATTTAGTATCTAGCATCTAGCACGTCATCGCGAGCGAGCGGCAAGCGAGCGTGGCGATCTCCGCCGTTATAATAAATAAAAACTGTAAGGGTCGATCTTGTGTCGACCCGTCAATTAAAGAGGTCAACTAACACGTCATCGCGAGAGGATGAAATGAACGAAGCGATCTCCGCCCCAATGAAAGTAAGATTTGAATATTGGTATAGGTTTTAGATACTAGTGTTAAACATCACAGCGGCGGAGATCACTTCGTCGCTACGCCACGCTTAGCATAGCTTCGCTCCTCGTGATGACGATATTCTAGGAGTGGGAATTGTCACACGGAGCGTGATCTAGCTTCGCTATGACTTCGCTAGCGCTCGCGATGACGTTGTTGGAATAGTCATTGCGATGATGATATTTATCGACAAGTTGAGGAAATTGCAATGACGTGATAGATAAAGGCGAATATTTTATGTTAAAATATAATATGTCTTTCAAGGATAGAGTTGGAAAATACAGACGCTCTCATAAAACAAGAATTGTGTTCATAATCATACTTATTATTATTTTTGCTGTAATAGCTTTACTCTGGAAAAAAGTTAGAGTATGGTTTATTGGTCTAATTATCCTTCTGTTTGTAAGTTTAGGAATGGAGCTCAAAGGTACAGACTGGGATGTTGGAAAACTAATAAAAACATGGTCTTTTGACAAAAGTAAGATAGAAAGAACCGCTAGTGGTAAATACTGGAAAATTGGAGATGAGTGTACTAAGGAAACGCTTGACTGCAAAGACTTTAAATTTCAAGAGGATGCACAAGATTACTTCGAAAAGTGCGGAGGAGTAGAAAACGATGTGAGCGGACTGGACAGAGACCATGATGGAAAAGCTTGTGAATCTCTTCCTTCTAAAAAAAATAAATAAATTAAAATCTTTCGGAAGTAACCCTCTTCTCTCCTACACCTAAACTATGAATCAGGTTCTTTAAAGAAACAACCGCATCACGACCACCACAAACATAAAAATATACTTTTGACAAAAGCTGTTTGTCTCCGTTTTTAATCAGGTTGTTTACGCATTTATCAACTCTGTGTTGTTTGAAATCTTTGTTTGTTAGTTGTTTAGTCTCTCGAGACAAACAGTAGTAATAACTAAAATTTGGATTCTTGAGTGTTTTCAACTGAAACTCTTCTCTTAAATAAACATCATCTCTGTATCTTAATCCCCATAGTAATAGTATTTTTGTTTGAGCTTTATTCTCTAAAAGATGGTCTATCATCGAGCGCACAGGAGCTATGCCCGTTCCTGTCACCACAAAAACTATGTTGTTTGGTAATGGTTTTTGTAAAGTAAAAACTCCGGCCGGTGCCTGAACATTAATCTTGTCACCTAAATCTAAATTTACAAGATAATTAGACCCTACTCCATTCTGTACTACCTCGATTATCAACTCTAATTCTTTTTTATTCTTGGGAGACGAGGCTATAGAATAAATCCTTTTTACAATCTCATTATCACGAGGAACATCAACTATTAAATACTGACCTGCCTTAAAAACAAGATCATTGTCTATAGAAAACGAAAGCAGGTATACTTTTTCCGTGAGTCTTGTTTTTCTTGTAAGTGTTAACTTGTGTTTACCCAACATACTTTGATTATTACAATTTTGCTCTTTGTACCATCTCTGCGTCCACGAGCTCAACGGGTCGCCCATATTTGAGCCTAGAAAGCTGAACAATTGCCTCCGCAATTTTAGGATTGGCCATTGCTTTAAATTTTTTGTAGTCCTTTGTTAAATCAACAGAGAATGGCGGTACTGGTTCGCTGTTCACAATCGTCTTCATGTATGCATGAAACCTCTCTATATTAATAATGTCTGATTCTGAAAACACTGGCTGAAACTCTCGTGCTAAATACGACGCGTCAGTGACACCAACTCTGAATGTAATCAATGTTCCGACATTTCCAAACACAGCATTTTTAACCTCCTCATCCATCTGGCCAATAAACTGATTAGCTACTGTTAGGTTTAATCTATATTTACGAGCTTCTGATAATATTGTTGCAAAATCCGGAGTTGCAAAGTTTTGAAACTCGTCAACATAAAGAAAGAAGTCCCGTCTTTTTTCCTCAGGTATCTCCTGCCTACTCATTGCAGCGACCAAAATCTTAGGTATTAGAACAAGTCCAAGAAAGCTCGAGTTCTCCTCTCCCAACTTTCCTTTAGATAAATTTATAAGCAATATCTTTCCGTTATCCATAACCTCACGAAAATCAAAGGCTGACTTAGACTGACCGATTATATTTCTAATTGTTCTGTTTGTAACAAAACGACCAAACTTAGAAACAATATAGTCCAAGATTTCTGATTTATGAAAGTCTGATGTTTGTGCAATCTGATCAGTCCAGTACCTTCTTACAATTGGATCTTTAACCTTTGGTAAAAGCATCTTCACAAACTTCTGATCTGTAAGAACACGCACAACCTCAACAAATGTTGTTCCAGGTTCCGCCATGACAGTAAGCATCGCATTTCTTATTGAGTGTTCAAAACGTGGACCAATAATACCTGTTCTTTGTGGATCATAAAGCTTGTACATTAGATTAATGATTGAGGTTGTGATGAAAAACTTTTGTTCCTCCGTCTTAAACTCTAATAAGTTTAAACCCATTGGTCGTTCTGTGTCAGAGGGATCAAAATATATCACGTCCTCTGCTCGTTCAGGTGGAATATACTGCATAATGTTCTCTACTAAATCTCCATGAGGATCGATAACACAAACTCCATGACCCTTCTTAATGTCCTGAATTGCCATGTCGTGCAGTAAAACAGATTTACCTACACCTGTTTTTCCAATAATATAAATATGCCTTCGCTTATCATTATCGGATATACAGACTGGTCGTCTTACGCCTCGATAATATCCATGGCCTATAAAGGTTCCTCCTTTTTGTGGAACCTCGGAGGGAACAGGAGCTGTTTTTGACTTTAGCCACTGTATATGAGGTGTCTCTATTGTTTTGTTTGGAAAATGAAAGATTGTTGCTAGCTCGTCAGTAGATAAAACTGAAACCTCTTTTGTAAAAGGGAGGTTTACAACTGGAAAAAATTTATAAATAAAGTTAATCATAAAAGAGCCTTTAAAAAGAATCCGTGTTGATTTCAATCGATTTAAGTCTGAGTTAAACTGAGAAAACGCTGTCTTGATGTTTTTAAGATGCAGGTTTGCTCTCTCTTTTGTGTTTGCAGAAACCACAAATCTAATTACTGTGTCAAACCCTGGTTTTGAGCATTGATCATCAATACGCTCAAGCGTTTTTGGGTCTGTACTAAAGGTTGCTTTATCTGGTGTCGCTTCCTTTTTTTTAATAGATGAGACGTAAGACTTTCCCAACTTCTGCCATTTGGATTTTGTGGGTCTGACTAGTATTTGTATTGCTGAACCCTCACCCTTACTCATCTTCGATAACGCTGAGGTTATCGCTGATAGTGGGTCTATGGATAAGTCTTTATATATTCTTAACGGCATATACGCAACATCTTTCTTTACCATTCCTCCAAAAGCAACTTTACCATTTTCGGTAAAGATATTCGGTTCATCTACTTTTTTTATATCTGCTGATGGATAGTATCCATATATCGTCTTCTCTATTAAATCTATTAAATGGTTTGGGGCAGAAACGTAAAATCTTATCTCTGCCTCCTTAGCAACAACCTCAAAAGCAACCAGGTCATCTACATCAAGGAATGAGAGCCATCCTCCTTTTTTTAAGGCAGTTAAAGCTCCAAACATCTGTGCTGCTGCGTCTATCTTTACCTCATTATCTTTCGAGACCATAACCTCTATTGTGCTCATTCCTAAAGATATTTTTTCTCTTTTTTTAAACTTTAAAAAAACTGACAAAACATAAAAAAAGACCATACTAAACCCAAAAGCTACAAAAAAAGCAAAGAGGGCTATAGAGAAAATTACAAACCGTTCTATTATTATCGAGATATCCAGGGTTGCCATACATTTCATTATAACTAATTAAAGAAAATAAGAATAAGCAAAGTTATTCACCTGTAAAGAAAAGGTTGTTATTTGTTATAATAAATAACTCTAAACTTTTCTGAAGGGCCTGTAGTTCAGTTGGCTAGAACGTCGCGCTGGCAGCGCGAAGGTCAGGGGTTCAAGTCCCCTCAGGTCCACCATGTCGAACATGGTTTTATTGTGTGAAACGTGTGCCGCGTCAGACGCGGCCAAATAATATATTACTTTTGTTTATAGAAACGTTAGACGTTTCTATAAACACTAGTATCATACGTCTTGTATTTTTTACTTCACCACCTTAAACTCGTCGAAGATCTCAACTGGTTCTTCCCAAAGAACACTTATATCCTCAACATTTGCTATTGGAGGTCCTTTTTTTACCGCCTCTATCATTTTATTAATCTTACTCTCTTCTCCTTGAAACACAGCCTCAACACCACCACCAACTCCAAAAATATCTGGCCTGTCATATACATTTTTCACCCAACCAGAGATGTTTCCTGTGTGTTTAGCAATTATCTTTGTCCAGGCCCTAAAACCAACACCAATAACATCACCTTTTATATAAACTCTAGCCTGTCTAATCATAAATTATTTTTAAAAACTTATAATGTTGAATCTATTTTTCTTGCTCTTTGTAAAAAGTACCTAGACTTACTATCTTCACCTATCTTGTAATATAAAAGGTATAATTTATACAACACATCACGTGAATTAGGATTTAGTTTTAACAACTCCTCCATTTTTGTAATTTCTTTTTTCGTCTTACTCTCATCTCCAAAAACACCACTTCTTATACTGTATCCGAATAACTTTTGGGCTCTGGCTAGTTCTGGTTTAAAAAATACTGTTTTTCTTAAATCATTAAGAAAAACCACAACTGCTTCTTTATTGTTGTTTAACACTTGATCATAAATCAATGGAAACTCCGTTGATGCAAAAATATTGGCAAGTAATGTCATGTATAAGATAAATACTCCTACAAAAAGAATCTTGTTTTTATATTTATATAAAAAACTAATCTTCTTTTTTCCCATAATTATTTTTACTCTATTAACGTTCTTTCTTCATCAGAGGCAATTACCTGAAACCCAACATGCGATTGTCCAGCAAAGAAAAGACCTTGTCCAACTCCTGCTGATAATAAAAAGTGTTTCTCACCGCCTGTTAGATAAAACGTCTTTGATATCGCTTCAACAGCAGCTGTGGATTGTTTAAGTATTATTTGTAAACTTGAGTTTGTGATTATTGCTTTCCCTTCATCGGTGGATATAAAATCTTCTACATCTTGAGTTATCGTTGTTAAACCCAATGAATACTTTCTTGCTCTTTTAGCAAAACTATGCAAATATCTTCCAGAGTCCTTGTGTTTTATTAAGTACCACGCCTCATCAACAATCAAAACCCTTCTTCTTTTGTCTCTTCTTACTCTGCTCCAGATATAATCCAACACAATATACATTGCCACAGGACGCAGGTTTTCCTCAACATCACGAACCCCAAAAACAGTTAGAGGGTTTGTTATATCAAAATTAGACCTTCTGTTTAAAATACCAACAGCTGATCCCTTAATAAATTTTTCCATTCTGTTTGCTAATTCTTGGGCTTCTTGAGACTCCATTCCTATTAACACCTTGTATAAATCTTCCAAAAGTGGTGGTTCATTTTTAAACGTATTTATATCTTGAGTTATTCCCTTCTCCTTATATGTTAAAACCAGTGCTTTATCCAACAAAGCGTCTTGTGTTGGTGTTAGATCACCTAAAATAACCCTCATTAACGAGTGAAGGTCTAATATTTTATTAGCAAGATCGTCTGGTTCTATATCGTGTTGTGGAAGATCAAATGGGTTAATGTTGTAACTGGATGATGATGAAAAAGTTACAAACTCTCCTCCCATAGACTCTGTCAATTTTTTATACTCATTCTCTGGGTCAATAATAATCACGTGTGTGTCCATCATTAAGAGACGCAAAGACTCTAGTTTAACCAAAAAGCTTTTACCACCTCCTGATTTACCCAAAATTACAGAGTTGGCGTTCTCTAACTTAAACCTATCAAAGATTATCAAACTTCCATCATATTGGTTTATTCCGTACAATATTCCCTCTGAGCTTGTCAAAGATGCTGTAACAAAAGGAAATGTTAAAGACAGTGATGTTGTGTCCATATTCCTCCAAATCATTAGTTTGTCTGTAAACATAGGTAGGGTTGATTTAAAACCATCCTCCATCTGAAGCGTGGCTTTACGAGAGATTATCATTAACGATGCTAACTCTGACTCGACCTGTTTGCTGATATTCTCAAGCTCCTTCTTAGAGTCAGCCGGTATGGTTATGTAGAGACCGAACTGAAAAAATCTTTCTGTTCCTTTTGCCAACTCTGCTTGTAAAGATAATGCGTCATCCAACGCAACCTGCACTGTTGGATCTATCACTTTGCCAGCCTTCATATCACTCTCAATTGTCGCCTGCATCTCCGCAATTTTGTGCTTCAACTCATTGAGAACCTCCTTGGACTCTGTTGGATAAATAAACATTGAGATGTAAAGAGGGTGATTGAAGGTTATGAGTGAACTCAACCAACTTGGACCAACAAATCTGGGGTATCCAACAACAAACAACGTTCTATAGTAGGTGTTATTTACCTTAATATTGTTAAAATCTACTTCTATGTATGATGGGGCTATTATATCTTTAATTGAAACATCTCCTTTCGCTAAAAAAGACGCGACGTTGTTTTTGCTTCCTTTTTGTGTCCTCTGTTTTTTCTTACCAAAACCAAACATAATAATATTAAGACGTTAAAATTGTATCTGTGTAACTATCTATCGGTGCTAAATGTATACCTGAATCTGTTGGGTTGTATAGGTTAAAAAACAACTCAACTATTTGTTGTTTGTACAAAACAGTTGTGCTCAAACCAACTCTGGCTAATAAACGTAAAAGGTGGTCTCTTTTGGGATATAGTGATGTTTTTGCTCTTGATATTATGTACTCATTGCTCAATCCCTTCGCGTTTGCTCCACTTACACCCAACTCTAATGGAGAAAAGGGAATAACAAAGAAAAATCTTTTCTCCAACACACTTGTCTTTTTAACAATTGTTTTGATAAATTCTTTATAACTATATAACCTCTTCTTTAATATCTCATTTTTTTGTTTTGTTAATTTATCATCTAAATACTCCAAATATGATGATATGTTTGTCTTTTTTGAAAGCATCAAAACCTGTACGGGAAAAGAAAGTGAATTTAAAAGATCTGCGTATGCATAAATAATCGATTCTTGTTCCTCATTCGACAATAAATAAAAATTAACCGCACCAACCTCAACCACTAATACACACGAGTTGTCTTTTAAAAGCAAGATGTCATCTTTAACCGCTTTTATCTCTATAAACTCTTGTGTGCTTGTTTTAACTGGTGTTTGTGAACTCATATTCAGGATTATTAAAACTATAAAAACAACAGGTGTTACAGAACCTCTTTTGAGTAAACCTCAATTGGTTGCTTGTTCTCATCAGACACCTTTATTTTCATTGTATCAAAAAAATACTTACCCTCCGGGTCTTTTATATCCAAGATATACTCTCCGTTACTTAATTGTTTAAATGTTGCAAAAACTCCATGAGGGTTTGTTTTCATAAGTCTTAGAATAGTCCCTTTGTCGTCTTTAAGATAAACCATCATTCCTGAAAGAGCCAGTTTTTTATTGTTCTTAACCACGCCAACCAAAAACGGTTTTGGTGGTTGTTGCTTAAGAGGTGTTTTTGCTTGTACCTGTGTTTGGGTTGTTGTTGGTTTTTGGTGTGATACTGACACCACAGCTTCTTGTTTGGGAACAACTGTTTGTTGGAATAAGGAGCTTATGTTTTCTTTCTTTTTACCAGACAAATTGTTGTTTTTCTTCTTTTTACCTAGATAGTTTTCAAGCTTCTTTTTGCTTTCTATATGTGTTTGTATTTTATGAGGGTCATTTGTAAATATTAGGTTGTCTAAAAAATATATTGGTTTATTCTTCTTTTTATAAATATATTGAGTTGGAGATGTTAGACTTTTGTAAAGGTTTTTAATCCAGACATCTACTGGTCTGTTCTGAATTGGGACAAAGGAAAAAATTACCCCTATAAAGATAATAACTCCAGCAAGTGCGATATTAATCACTGGTATTGGAAAAAGATAAAAAACAATAACTGCGGTTAAGATAAAAACAATCATGTAGGCAAATTGTTTTATCGTCAAAAAGCCAACAAGTTTAAACTCAAAACTGGTAATCTGTCTAGGAATAGGATGTTGTTGCATACTAATTTCAGTATAAGACAAAAATGGTACAAAAACAATAAATAGCGGGTTAATCTCTAATCTAATTAACCTAATTACTAAATAAATATAATTGTATCTAGTATTTTGTATCTTGTATTTAGCATCTAGCACGTCATCGCGAGGAGACCAATTTATTGGTTGATGCGGCGATCTCCGCCTTTTAATGAAAGCAAGATTGACTATTATTTAGTTCTACATGAGTTGTGTTAAGAATTGTAGCGGCGGAGATTGCTTCGTCTCCCGACAGGTCGGGATCCCCGTAATGACTTTGTTATAGAATTGTATAGTGACTACTCTCTTACGTCATCGCGAGCGAGCGGCAAGCGAGCGTGGCGATCTCCGACTACATGAGAACAAAACTTGCTATTAGTGTAAATTTCAAGCATTACTATTAAACATCATAACGGCGGGGATTGCTTCTCCTCCGATTCGGAGGATCGCGATGACGTGCCAAACGTTAAGAGTTAAAAGGTTTTAATTTTGTCCAATACTATAAACAAGTATGACTACTGGATAATCCTGAACCGTGCTTTGTTCTGGTTCAGGGTTGGATTGTTATTTTTAATTTTTCATTTTTCATTGAATTTTAAATGTTTAAACATTAAGTCATTAAAAATTAAAAATTAGAAATTTAAAATTTAAAATTTTGATATTATACATCCCATAGTTGTCTAGTTCTTGTTGCTTAAAGTAGTTGAACAGTTAATTAATTAATCACAGTTGATATAAGCTGTACAAATCTGTATGAAGAGGTGTTTTATGCCTAATAAAATATTCTTATCTATACATTACTGGTTTTGCTTTTTGTGGTAAAAGCAAACTTATGCGCCTAACTCTTTTGTTAATTTTTTCAATATATACCTTAACTTTTTGACCTATCTTGAAGTTCTCGTTACCTGTTAGTTTGCTTATGTGAATTAATCCCTCTATTCCTGGAGCAAGATTTACAAAATATCCATAATCAGCCTTGCGTACAATAGTACCCTCAAACTCTTTGTTTTTTGGATATCTCTTTTCGATATCGCTCCATGGATCTGATTGCAATCTTTTTATAGATAAATTTAGTTTTAAGTCTTTATCATTTTTCTCTGTAACAACCACATCTATAACATCACCTATCTTTGCATGACGCGAAATATCAACAACCTTTTCCCACGATATCTCAGAGATATGTACCAAACCCTCAACCTTGTTTACCTCACAGAAGATGCCAAAGTTTGAGATGTTGAGAACTTTTGCTTTGTATTTTTCACCTTTCTTGATTTCTTTAAAGTGTTTTAAAAGCTCTTTTTGAGAGGTTTTAAACACAGCGGCTTTTTGAGAAACAACAAGACGATTTTTATCTCTATCAACCTCTAAAACCTTTACTTTTATTTTCTGACCTTGTAGTTTGTCGGCATTTTTAATATATTCCTCTATTAGTTGAATTTTGGGAATAACACCTCTGATACCCATAAACTCAACAAAAACACCACCTTTCCCAAACTTGCCACATATTACCTCAATCTCCTCTTCGTTTTCTTTTTTATCCTCTAATATTTTCCATTTTCCTTCTTCAAAAAAATTACGCATAGAAACAACAGGAAAACCCTCTCTAGACTCATCGGCAATAACTCTAACCTTTATTTTTTGACCTTCTTTTAGGTAGGGAAGATATGTTGTGATTTCCTTTATCTCTTTATTTCCTAAAATAGCCTTGGCTTTGCCCCCTATATCAAAAACAACTCTTCTTTTTTCAAGTTTGATAATTTTTGCATCTATTAAGTCTCCTATCTTTATCTTTGGTAAACCTCTTTTCTTTAAAAGAGCTTCCATTATGTTTGTTTTTGGTTGTTTGGGAGTTGTTTTTTGTTTTGTAGATTTAGATTTTGCTTTTGTTTTTGTTTTTTTCTCCATCTCTTGCTTTTCCTCCTTAAGCTTTTAAGAAGCTTATAGATAATAAGTTTACCAAAAAAAGCCAAAAAGTAAAGAGAAAGTAGGTGTTGTTTTTATAACCTTTTTAT
Source organism: Candidatus Roizmanbacteria bacterium (assembly GCA_027002315.1). Classification (GTDB taxonomy): domain Bacteria; phylum Patescibacteriota; class Microgenomatia; order UBA1406; family GWC2-37-13; genus JALWZV01. The sequence continues at coordinate 22,077 of JALWZV010000016.1, forward strand.
GATATATTATAGGTCATGAAGAACTATTCACTTGCACAGCTAACAGAAGCGTTTATTAACGCATTAAAATCACAACATAAATCAAAATTTACCATCATTGCTTATAAGAAAGACCTTGAGCAATTTTCTGGATTTTTGATTAGTAAAGGGGTTGAGGATATTAGAGATGTAAAAAAAGAAATTATAGAAGCATTTATAAAACACCTTATAGACTTATCCTACACAAAAAAATCAAGCTCAAGAAAACTTAATTCTATAAGAACGTTTTTTAGATATTTAAAAAATGAGGGTGTTATTGCATATAATCCTGCTCTGGAGGTCTCTCATCCTAAATACACACAACCGCATCCAAGAACGTTAACTAAACTAGAATACAGAGCACTAAGAGATGTTGCGAGGGAGGACAAAAGAACATACGCTCTTATTGAGACCCTCCTTCAAACAGGTATTAAAATAGGAGAGTTGGCTAATATTAGACTACAAGATATTAAAAACTCCTCTCTTTATATAAGACCATATGGTAAAAACCCAGAAAGAGAGATACCTTTAAATAAAGCTGCTAAAAAAGCAATTGACGATTACTTAAAAACTAGAGGTGATGGTAAAAGCGATTTCTTGTTTATCACAAGAACAGGGAGACCTTTACTTGTTAGAAATATTAGACAAATAATTGCTCGTTGTTTTAGGGATGTGGGTATTAAAGACGCCACTGTTAATGATCTACGCAACACCTTTATTGCTTATCAAATAATGAATGGTGCGTCTGTTGAGTATATAGCTAAGATTGTTGGCCATAAAAGACTCTCTTCCACAGAGAGGTTTTTAAACCTTGTTAAGAATAGCGTTAATAAAAAAGAAAAATTAAACGAACTTTAAGCTTCTTTTGTGTTTATATTTACTCGCTTTAATGTAATATATTATTATGCAGATATTAATCTACACTGACGGTGGATCATTAAACAACCCTGGTCAGGCGGGTATAGGGTTTGTTGTTTTTAACAACGATAACCATGAAGAAATTTATAGACACAGTGAGGCTGTGGGAATTGCTACAAATAACCAGGCTGAGTATCAGGCTGTAATTAAAGCATTAAACTACGTCAAAAATCTTATTACCACTAATAAGAATATAAATATAACCAAGATTGTCTTAAAATCAGACTCTCAACTATTAGTAAACCAACTTAATGGTCTTTTTAAGGTTAAAAATCCGGGTATTAGAGAGTATGTTTTTAAAATCAGAACAATCGAGCAGGAAATAGACAAACCGATTGTTTATATAAATATTCCTCGCGAACAGAACAAAATAGCTGATTCTCTTGTTAAAAAAGCAACAAGATCTCTTTAACCCACCACCTCTCGCCAGTGGTCTAAACACTTAAATTTACAAAAATGAAAAATGCAAAATGAAAAATTAAAAATAACAATTCAACTCCGAACCAGAGCAAAGCACGGTTCAGGGTTATCCAGTAATCGTACTTGTTTGTAGTACTGGACAAAATTCAAAATCTTTTAATTCTTTTATTCTCAACTTACTTTAATTTTTAATTTTGAACTGCCTGTCCTGTTTTCAGGATAACTTTACATTTTTAATTTTTAACGTTTGACACGTCATCGCGAGCGATCCCGACTCGTCGGGAGAGCGTGGCGATCCCCGCCGTTATGGTGTTTAACACCAATATCTGAAACCTATACCAATATTCAAATCTTACTTTCATTAAGGCGGAGATCGCTTCGTTCATTTCATTCTCTCGCGATGACGTACTAGATACTAAATACAAAATACTAGATACAATTATATTCTTTAATCGTTAATCTTTAATCTTCATTAATTATTTATTGTTTTGTAATTAATAACTAAGTTTTAGATGCTAAGTTAGCCTAATATAATAATCTTTTCTATTAGGGTTTATGGGGATAAACAACCCACGACCTTACGGTTGGGGATTTAAGTAAGGAATTGTTAAAAATTTCGTCTTGAATTTCGTGAATAAAATGTTTATTATTTGTGGATAAGTTATCCACATTTTAAACACATTATTTAATATTATGTTGGAAGAGGTTTGGAATGATTTCATAAACTCGTCTAAGTCTGCTCAGAATGAGTCTCCTGTGTTATTCTCTCTTCTAAAACAATCTAAATTGAATAAGCTTACAGAAAAAAAGATAACTATTGAGTGTAAAAATAGCGGTGTTAACTTTTTTCTCTCTAAAAACTCTCAAAGAGTTAAAAAGCTTTTATCCTCTTTCTTTGGAAAAAAGATTGAGGTTGAGTTTGTTACACAAAAGAGTAAAAACAAAAAACATAAAAAAACTAGTGAGAAAACAATCCCTCTCATTAATTACAACCCTCCAATTAATGATTTGTTGCTTAAGTCTGGATTAAACCCTATGTTCAGCTTTGAAAACTTTGCTGTCTCCTCAACAAATCAAATTGCATATGCTGCAGCAAAGGCTGTGGCAGATAATCCAGGAAAAACATATAACCCTCTGTTTCTGTATGGTGGTGTTGGTGTTGGAAAAACACATCTAGCTCAAGCTGTGTCGAGACACGTGTTGGAAAAAAAACCAAACGCTCGCGTCTTTTTTTCACCCGGCGATCAATTTACAAACGAGCTGATAGAGTCAATTAAAAACAAAACTACTCAAAAATTTAGAAGAAAGTATAGAAAACTAAGCGTGTTAATAATTGATGATGTTCAGTTTATCGCTGGAAAAAGGGCTGTTCAGGAAGAGTTTTTTCACACATTTAACTCTATAGTGTCTTCCGGGGGGCAAATAATCTTAACGTCAGATAAATCACCTTCTGAGATTAAAAATTTGGAAGATAGATTAAGGTCAAGGTTTTCTGGTGGTCTTATTATAGATATTCAGCCCCCAGATTTTGAGTTGAGAACCGCTATTATTCTTATAAAGGCGCGACAAAAGAACATTCCTGTTGATATAGAGGTTGCAAAAATGATTGCTGAAAAAACAACAGACGCAAGATCTCTTGAGGGGGTTCTTTTGTCTATCTATGCACGCGCTATATCAACAAACGGGTACATTAACCAAGAAATCACAAAGTCGTTTTTTAATCAAATGAGACAAAAGAAGATACAACAAATCACCCCAAAGGATGTTATAGAAAACGTTTGTTTGTTCTACAATGTTAAAAAAGGTCAAATTAAGAGTCCGGACAGAACAGAGCGTGTCGCTTTTGCAAGGCAGGTTATTATGTTTTTATTAAGAACCCACCTTAACCTTAAACTCGAAGAGATAGCTAGAATATTAAAAAGAAAGGATCACACAACAATTATCTATGGTGTAAATAAGATAAAAAATAGGCTTTTATATAACTCAAACATTAAAAATGAGATAGATAAAATTAGTAAGTCGTTCTTGTTTTAGTTTTAAACATTATTTTCACGTTTTATCAACAGTTGTTTTTTATTAGTTTGTTTGAAGTTGAAAAGAAGTTCTGTTTTTTATACACTTATTCACACTATCTAATAC
>JALWZV010000017.1 GCA_027002315.1 Candidatus Roizmanbacteria bacterium
GCCCAATAACCACCAAACAACCCACCAACAATGGTAGCAATGGTGGCTACGGCATATAAATTTCCTGTGGTTTTTCCGATAGCGGTATTTTTATTTTTAAAGAAAATGAGTATGTCGAAAAACTTACTTTTTATATTAATTTAACTATAACTATATTAACCACAATAATATTTATAAAAATAATTTTTTTGGTGTCTTAATTAAATTATGAATTCTTTATTTATATCAATAGCCGCAACACTCACTAGTTTTTTAATATCTTATTTCCTAACTTTTCCTACAATTGTTTTAGCAAAAAAAACTGGTTTGGTTACAGATAAAAGAAAGAGGAAACATCCAGCTCATACTCATAAAGGAATAATACCGCGAGGAGGCGGTGTTCCCATATTTTTATCTATTCTTATCTCATCTTTACTCTTTATGAGATTTAACAAAATACTCATAGGAATAATGATTGCTGATTTTATAGTTATAGTGATGGGTCTCTTTGACGATTATTATGACTTGTCTCCATACCTTAGATTTGTTATCAATATCCTAACAGCAACTATAGTTGTAGCATTTGGATTAGGTATTCCCTTTATCTCAAACCCTTTCGGAGGAGTTATACATCTTGATTCCTTGTATGTAATTATCAATTTCTTAGGACACCACAAAATTCTTATTCTTGCTGATATTTTCGCAATAATCTGGTTAGCGTGGACAACTAATATGGTAAATTGGAGTAAAGGTGTCGATGGTCAACTTCCTGGCTTTGTTGCTATCACTGCTTTCTTCTTGGGATTGATTGCTAATCGATTCTCTGCTCATAGTATAAATGCGCATAACGTGGCGTTATTATCCTTCATAGTCGCAGGAGCATTCGCTGGATTCACTCCTCATAATTTTTATCCTCAAAAAATTATGCCTGGATATAGCGGAGGAGCCTTGGCTGGATTTATGCTTGGAATACTTTCCTTACTTTCGTTTGGCAAAGTAGGAACAGCCGTGCTCATTCTTGCCCTTCCAACCATAGATGCAATTTACACAATAATAAGGAGGATTAAAAACAAAAAGTCTCCTTTTAGAGCCGATTGGGGACATTTTCATCACAGATTGCTTGATATCGGATGGGGTAAAAAAAGAATTGCTGTATTTTACTGGATTATTGCCCTCATATTAGGTACCACAACTTTAATATTTGATCGTGAAAAAAAAGTCATAAGTTTTGCTTCCTTCTCGATTCTTCTACTTATCTTTATAATTTTAACAATACGAATAAAAAAGACACAAAGCAGATAAGCTACTACTTCTTATAAGTCTTTTTAAAACAGTTCATAAAATAGAGAGATAAGATTTGAAGAAAAATAGATCCAACGATGAGATAAACTGCAAAAATTTTAGGTAAATGTGAGAATATCGTTGGAAAGAAAAAAGAAAGAACTCCAAGTCCAACCGTTGCTCCACACACAGGAGCTCCAACTCCGCATACCTGTAAAGCTCCTAAACCTAAGACAATAGCAAGTATACTAAATAAAGAACTCTTATATGTTCTGGCCAGTATAATTTTTTCCTTTATATTCCTCACTATACACATAGTTGTTAGAGCAAAGAAAAACATAAACACAAAAGCAAAAACCGCATAAGAAGTATGAAAAACATGCGGAGGAATAAAATAGTATCCAACAAACAAAGAAATAGTTAATACAAATAAACAGTACTTGCTTTCCAAACTATTGAGTAAATATATCTCTTTTTGTTTTTTATTCATAAAATACAAAATAAAGTTACGATAAAGATCTGGACCAATCCCAAAAATTAAATAAAATAATTTTTGCGTTTATTCTATCTTTATACCATAATAAGTTCTTATTTACCTTTAAAAAACCACCTTTTTTATACAATTCTTTCCTTTCAAAATACTCTTTGTAGGTAATCTCTGGGTGAAATTGTAAAGCATAAAAATTCTTATATTTAATAGCATGATTTTTAATTTTATCGTTATAGGCCAAATGGATAATCCCCTTATCTACAGGAAAGTTAATCACAGAACTATGATGTCCAACAGCTGAATAAAAGGTATTAATATCGTGAAATAAAGGATCATCTCGCTTTTGCTTTACTAACTTAATCTCTACAAACCCAAACTCCTCATATTTATCACCATCTGTGACAACATCTCCTCCTAAATACCAACCCAGTAACTGTATTCCAAAACAAATGCCTAAAGTTGGTTTTTCTGTTTTAAGCAAGTACTCAATAATCTTCTTCGACCTACTCAAAATTTTAATCATAGCCTTATACTCTTTACTCTCTTTTGAACTCTCTAAGTGATAGAAACCAAACTCACCAGATCCTCCCAAAATAACAGAGTCAAATTTGTCTATCAGTGGAATTATTTCTTTTTGAACATCAATATTAAAGTCAGCAACATTAACTACTGCGAAGTTGGAATAATCTCCACCCCATTCCTCATATTTATTATATATTGATTTAACTTCATGAGGGCCTGTTTTGTTTTTTCGAAATTGTAAAAGAAGCGTTGAAAACTTAGATCTCATATGTCTTTATTTAATATTTTTAATAAAATATGTCAATTTAGTTATTAAACTAAATTTATCTAAATTTTTCTACCACTTATTACAGTTATTTTTTTCTTCTTAAAAGAAGAAATAGAAAAATAATAAAAAGTGCTGAAACGAAGATAGAAAATAATAAGATTACGCGAGTTTTACTCCAACTGTGATTATCTTTATTTTCTTTATGTTTGATTTTATTATCCTTAAGATTACTAGATAAACCTAAAACTGTTGGTCTGTTATCTTCTTTAGACTTAATATCGTCATCATTTGAAGCATCAGACACCTTGTTATTATCTGCTAAATAATTAAGTTTTTGGTTTGGTGTAACTAAATCATTCAGAGAGCGACTTGTCTGTTCTTTGTTTTCTTGTGTGAAATTAGAGTTTACATTTGTCGGGGTTGGCGTGTTTGTTGGTTGTGAAACAAGCGTCTTTGTTGGTGTTGGCGTAGGTATGTTTGTCAAAGTTAAGGTCAAAGTTGGGGTCAAGGTTGGAGTGGATATCGGAATTGGAGTTGGACTACTTGTTAAAGCTGGGGTTGGAGTTAGAGTTGGTGTTGGCGTAAAGGTCGGAGTTGGAAAAAAGTAATGGGGATTTGAGGCATCAAATTCTTTTGAGTAGATTTCTTCAAAAGCTAAATCATCAATATGGCCCTTTTTAATATCCCAAATGTCTTTATCTTCGGTAATCTGGCCAATATAAAGTGTATAATCTCCTGTATCATTGGCTGTGAGTTTTATGTCGTAATCTCCTGACTCAGCATTGGGAATAAACAACAATCCATCGTTCGGTGAATAAATATCATTGTTGTGTCTTACCTCCAAATTTATCGGTGACTTTAAAAGGAACACAAGTGACGGACTGATAATAGTTTTAGAACCGGCAACAATATTATCATTACTATACGAAATATTTAAAGAATCAAATATTTTTTCCAACGCACTTTTTTCATACATAATACCTCCGTGATCAAAAGGCAAACTTATAGAGTTAATCCCTAAATCAGCTGTTGCACTTCTCTTTAATACGGTGTTATCTCCTGCGCCAGTAAATACATCAAAAGGTCTGCCATCTTCATATATACTCAGCACAATATCAAGTGGCGTCCTGTCCTTAATGGAGTAACCAAGAGGCGTATTATCTCCTACATTTCCGTAAATAAATGTCGTTATGTCAGAGATATCAAAAATATTTTCATACATATTGAGAACATTGTTTTTCACCTGTAAAGAAGAGGTTTGAATGTAATCTCCACTCTCATTTTTTAAGAAATCAAAGGTTGGAAATAAATCAAAAGCAACAGGAAATCTGTTGTGTATAGTATCTTTGTCGCTGTTAAACTCTTCCCTATTTAGAACCAATATCACTTTTTCAGCTAACCACATTAAAACATTTTTGTGCTCTACCTCGCCTGCCTCCACTACCTTATAAACTTGTGGAGCTCCAAGATGAGGAGAGCCGACAGTAACCAGCTTACCTACTTTATCTTTATAATTTTGAGTAAAGATCCTGCCGACCAAACCTCCTAAGGAATGCCCAACTATTCTAACTTTTACGTTAGAGTTATTACTCCATATCTTATTGTCCAAAAATTCCTTCAAGTTATCCGAAGATGCAGTTATATGTTGTCTCCAATCGTATGGAAACACAAAGTAATCCTGATCTTTTTTAAAACCCAAATTATCAAGAGAGTTTATAATTCCTTTATACTCATTGATAAATGATGGTATCTTCCAGTCGTATATTGACACACTTTTATTGTGCAAGATAGCTTCTTGATTCCAGGAAGCAAATAGTCCTGGAATTATAACTATTGGTTGAAAATTAGTATCTTTAAAAGTAGCTAAATTTGTTTGCCAATTAGAGCAGTTTGATCCTCCATACCAAAGGTAATACTGCGAAGCTATATGCAAACCGGATGGAGCCGTTATCCCACATCTATCATACTCAAAATCGCCATAGTGTAAAACAGAACAATCAGGGTTAACGCACTGCCAGTTAATACCATCGCTTGATTGGACATAATAAACATCAGAGTTAATAAAGTGTTCGTTACCTATGTGGTACCACATATAGAACTTACCGTTTTCGTGTATCACGCTTGGCGCGCTGCTAAAACTTATATCAGGAATGTGAAGCGGATTACCTGTATACCTTTGCCAATTCTTTCCATCGTTAGAAGTTGCAAGTCCTATCTTCCAAGTTGGTCCGCCAGCGTACCACATATAATATTTCCCATTTAGGAGAAGCACCTCAGGATTTGTCGCATTACCCTTTTCCCACGAAGCTTGATCTCCCTCAAAAACATAACTATCTGAAACACTCCAGTTAATACCATCATCAGATTCTGCATAGCCAATCTTGTATTTATCTCCAGGTAACGAAGCGTTAAACCACATCTTATACTTTCCATCATAAATTACGCTCGGCTCTTGTACTCCTGTTTCTTCTGCCTTAGGAACAATTACATGCCCTTGATGCTTAGACCAATGAACACCATCCACAGACTCAGCGTAATCTATGCCGACATTAGATCCTCCAAAATCACTGTACCACGCCTTAAATTTTCCATCTTTAAATATAATGTCAGGAGCAGATAAATTTCCATTTTCCCAACTCTCAGAAGAGTATAAAACAGGGTTATTATTATACTGCTCCCAGTATGCAAAAGAATTTGTTAAGAATAGAAAAGTAAACAAATATATAGTGAACAACGAAGCACTAATCTTGATTAAGACTTGGAGTCTATTGCTAAACTGCATTAATTCAAACTAAAAAAAGAAGCTATAAGTAACAAGTGAATATACTCAACAAGAGTTACCTTTTAAACTATCACGTAAGTCAGTTTATATTAAAATATTAAGAAGCAGTTTTCTTCTTACTCAAAACAAAAACCTGAGCTATAACCACCAACAAAAAACCTGCTCCAAACCAAAAAGCAAAGTTTCTCGCTGTGTATAGATCCATAAGATGCCCAATCAAGACAGCAAAAATAGCATATGGCAGTGATTTAAGCATGTTAAATGTCGATAGAGTTGTGGCTCTAAACTTAGACATAATATCCTTATTAATCTCCTCAGATGTAAGATTTAACATTATTTGTCCAAATACCGCACGTGTATAAACAGTTAGTCCACCAAGCAACATCATCACAAAAGGACTCAACATTAATGTCCCAGAAAATATCAATCCAATCAACATCATCAGTTTATTAGTTTTTAGTTTTCGCCTTAAGTATGGAGCTAACTGCACACCTAATGCAGAGATAACATAAAGGCCAGCGTAAAAAATACCAAGTTGAGAACTTTTAAAACCAAACTCTATAACCAATGCATCTCCTACAGATTCATATAATATTACGAAAAATGCCCCAATAATTAAAAGAATAATTGTTGTTTTTAATTTTACTCTTTTGAAAAGTTGACCGAATCCTTGTTTTAACTGAGAGGTATAATTTTTTAACGAAAACTTTGGTGATGAGATTTTAGGCTCCGTTAAAAACACTCCCATAAACATAGCTGAGATGTAACCAGCAGCTGTTAATATAAATGGAAAGCCAGGAGATATCGCTGAATAAAGAAAACCGCCAATAATACTTGAGATTGCAATAGTTACTAAGCTTATAGTCTGTGTATTAGCCAATATCTTATCATATAGTTCCTCCTTGTTTTGTTTTTTTAAGGACTCATAAATTAACGCCTCAAATGTGCCAGATTGCAAAACACCTCCTACTGTCATCACAATTAAACTAAGAGCTAATATCTGAAAACTACCAGCCAAGCCCATAATCAGATAACCTGCAGCTTGAAAAACAAAAGAGATAATTAAGGTCCATTTCTTTCCAAAAATATCGGCAAAAGCTCCTGACGGTATTTCTCCAAACATACTCATCAAAAGCCACACGCTTTCTAAAAGTCCTACACCTGCGTAGTTTGTAAATCTCAAATAATACAGAAGCCAGATTCCCATCCAAAAGTAAGAGTTAATTAAAACAGATAATATATAAACAAGTAGTATGTTCTTCTTCATGTTTTTATGTAATTAAATGACGTTTATAAGAAAGATCGTTATACTCATCCTAATTTTATTAACTTAGATATAGTAACTAGAATTGCTCCTTTAGCTGGTAAATCTTTATTCTCCACCATGCCTTGAACAAACTTTTTCCACTTTCCTTGAGTATAATACTCAGTTGTTCCAATTAATTTTACACCTTTCCAGTTTTCATCCCAAACTGCCAAGCAAACATTATTGTTGTGCAATATATTTTCCACAGTTTGCTTCATATAGTTGTCAGTTATAAGAATTTGATTTTGTGAAACTACCTTAACATATGCAACGCCAATCACATTAGGCTTATTAAATTTATCAACCGTAGCTAAAGACAAAGGGTTTTTTTCTATTAATCTTTTAAGATTAGAATTATTAATCTTTATCATTTACTACGTAATTATAGCATTAAATTAAACAATGGTAACTACACAATTAGCATCTTCTTGTCCAGAAAGTAGTATAGATAAAAAATAAATTAAATTATATTAAACACGCTTAACATGGCTAAACACAAAAAATAAACATCAAGCTTTGATGTTAGTACTTTCTTTCTATATTAAATGCTTGTAGAGGAGGTGTTTCCACAGTTTTCCCTCTCCGTACCTGCTCTTCAGGAGAAACAATTCCTTTTCTTAACTGATCCAGCGTCCATTGTTCATAAATGTTTAGCGCTCCAAGATAAAAGTCAGCTTCCATTTTCAATACATGTTTTTTTCCATGAGGATACTCTCCACTAACTATACCTACCCTAACAAACGGATTTTCCTCGTGTATTGCTTCAATTACCATATCAGAAGTAATATTTGTTTTCTTCAGCCAATGTCTTCCTAAATCTTTATGCAATAAAACAACATCAACGCCACCCAAACCCTGCTTAACTCTTCCTAAACACTCAACAGGATCTTGCAATAGATTTGCATGGAGACCTACACGATTTAAATGTTCAACATAAACCTCTGGCCATTCAGACCTATCATGAAGAACTAAAACGTTTATCTTATCTTCTTCCATTCTTTAATATTATACACAATAAAAAACTAAATTTTACTCCCTGTCAAACCCAAATGAAAATGTCACCCCCCCCAACTTAATAATTTATCAAAATTTAAACCGTCTCCAAGGATGATCCTTAGGTGGTATCCAGTTTAGTTTATGTTCTGTTAATAAGACTGGTTGTGCAGTAGTT
>JALWZV010000018.1 GCA_027002315.1 Candidatus Roizmanbacteria bacterium
CATCGGCAAATGCTCTTAGCTGTTTTTCACGTGCTTCGATAAGTGGACGTATTAAGTGAAAACCACGGTTTGTTTTATAAATAGGTGCCATAGCCCTCATGGTTCCATTGTAAAACATGTTCATAAAGAAACTCTCTACAGAGTCATCAAAATGGTGTCCCAAAGCAACTTTTGTAAAGCCATGTTCTTCTGCGTAGGTATACAATGCCCCACGTCTCATACGAGAAAAGTAGGAACAAAAAGAGGAATTTTCACGAATGGCATCGTTAGAAATTTCATAAATATTGGTCTCATAGACCGTATGTTTTATCTCATATTTTTTACAATGTTCTACTAGGTCACTGTAGTGTTCACCAGGCATTCCATAGTTAATGGTACAGGCTTCAAACTCAAACGTAAAGGGTGCATGACGTTGTATGTGTTTCATAATATGTATGAGTGCTAAAGAGTCTTTTCCTCCACTCAAACCTACTAAAACTTTGTCCCCCTCACCTACCAGTTTAAATGTTGCGTTGGTTTTACCTGCAACACGTAGAAGCTTTTTACTTATTTTTAATTCTGGATTTATTTTTCTACTCAATTTACTTCCTTATTGGTACATTAATGCCAATAAATTAACGAGGCTAAAGCCATCGGTTCCTTATATGCCATCTGCATATTCGGAATCGGCGTGTTTACACCCGAATAATTTCATGCAAAAAAGCTTAATTAATCTATATTTTCAACCATATCCAAAATAAAGTTTGCAGAGATAATCGCTGAACCTACCATAAACTCGTCAAAATCTACTCCTGCATCATCGTTAGCAGTATCTGAAATGGCACGAAGTACAAAGAACGGAATGTTGAGTGCATTACAAACCACCGCTACAGATGCACCCTCCATCTCTAAGGCATCGGCTTGAAAGTTTGTGCTGATAAACTCTTTACGCTCATTTGAAGCGACAAACTGGTCACCAGTTGCAATGGTTCCTTCTATTAAAGAGAGTTCGTTCTTTTTAGCTACCTCTTTGGCAACTTCACGTAAAGTTTTATCTGTCTCAACAAATTTAGCTCCCTCTGGAACATAACCAAAATCATGTCCAAAAATGCTTATGTCCAAATCATGCTGACAAAGCTTGTCTGCAATAATCAAATCACCAATATGAAGCTCAGGGTTAATCGCCCCAGCCACACCAGAAAATAAAAGCTTCTCACAACCAAACTTCTCTATAAGCGTAGAGGCTGTTAACGACGAAAAAACTTTACCTATTTTTGAGTAAGCTATAACCAACTCTTTACCTTTGTAGGTCGCTTCGTAGTAACTGTTGTTCGCATAGTCTACTTTTTTTACATTTTCTACTTTTTCTAAAAGTGGAGCTATCTCTTCAGGCATCGCACCCATGATGGCTATTTTACTCATATTCTGTTCCTCTGTGTGATTTAAAACGTGATGGTATCAAAACTCTTATAAAAGCTAGGTTGAAAGAAAAAAGAGAAGAGAAAACAGAACTCATATTAAACTTTAGATATGGATTATAGTTTCAATTGATAATTTTCATTAAATTTAATTGTGTTATAATTTAACATATTTTATTTAAAAAGGTTTATTATGCCAAAAGAACATAATTCCAGTTTTTCAGGAGACCATGTAGTAGATGAGATTGTTGAACATATAATTATGGAAAAAACTGGAGTACTGCATGAACACATTACTGCAGTTAAGCCAAAACCTGAAGTAGGTGATGGCTTTTTATTTAATCTTCTTATGTATGCTGTTGTAGGAACAGAACTTTGGTTAATCTATAAAGAAATTTTAGCAATCTTTTACTAAAGTGCTTTAATCGCCTCAATCGTTGCTTCAAGAGAAGCCATATCACTTACATTAAAGTGTGGTTTCTTTGTTGCTTTTTTGTTGAGACCTTTAAGTACATTTCCATGACCAAACTCAATGTAACAGTCAACATCTTCGTCTATGTTTGCCATAGCATGTTTGTACTTTACAGGAAGAACCAATTGTTTAGCAAGAAGTGCTAATGCCTCTTCTTTGCTTGAGTAAGGTTCTGCTGTTACATTAGATATAACAGGTGCAATGAACTCATCTTTTAGCATTTCGTTTAACTTTTCTGAAAGTGGTGCAACAGCCTCTTCTAGGAGTGGACAGTGTGAAGCTACTGACATATCTAAAAGCATGGCTCTTTTTGCTTTTGCCTCTTTTAATATAGGAGCTAAAATTTCTAAATCTTTTTTAATGCCTGCAATAACAATCTGCCCATCAGCGTTGTAGTTAACAGCCCAAACTTGTCGTCCAGTTGCTCTTTGCGATTCACAAATAGTCTCTACAACCTCATCTGCAAGACCTAAAGAGACCATCATTCCTACCTCTTGTTTAGAACACGCCTCTGCCATAAGCTTACCACGAAGATTTACAAGCTCTACCGCATCTACAGCATTCAAGGCATGAGAAGCCACCAATGCTGAAAACTCACCTAAAGAGTGCCCCATTGTCAACACTGGCTTAATATCTACAGCATCTATAAAAAGCTTATGAGCAATGGTTGCAACCAAAAGAATGGCTGGTTGAGTGAACTCTGTTTGCCCCAACTTATCGTTCTCTTCAAAAAGAAGATGCTCAAAGTCAATTCCTGTACGCTCACTTGCGTCGGCTATCATCTGTTTTGCAATGTCTGAATTTTCAAAAAAATCTTTTCCCATTCCTATTTTCTGAGAACCTTGACCTGCAAATAAAAATGCACATTTAACTGACATAATAAACCCTTTTTCTTTAATTTCAGTATTTTACCCAAAGAGTGGTTATTTCATAATGAATAGTGCATATTGAAGAAAAAACTTTTAACTGTTACCACAAGAGATACCACTTCCTTCTAAACAAAAGTTCTCTTTACAATCAGCACTTTCATAGTCGCCACAACATTTACAAATCTCTTCTTCTACTAGCTTTTCATCTTTTGCTACTAAAGGGGCTAATTTATCTTTAACTTTAGAGACAACATAAGCAGAAAAGCTTTCAGCATCACTTTCACTCTTAGTGTACATCCCCTCAAGAGAGTTTAAATGAGGTTTAATCTTCTCATTAATCTCACTACGTATCTCATCACGTAAAGGATTTACTTCTTCCACTACCGCTTTACTAGAACCAGTAAAAAGATTCTTAACTACTATAATAAGATTAATAAAAAGTATCAACCCAATAAATGCGAATACAAACACCATTATATTATTAGTATCAACCATTAGTTTATCTTCTTTCTAGCTTTAATCACTTCTTTTGGTTTTTTAATTTTTTTCATTTTTATTTTTCCTTTAAATTTTTTACCAAAGTAACCTTCGTTTGCCATCCACTTGTATATCTCTGCAGCAATAGGTCCTGAGGTACTACCACCATGTCCCCCATGCTCAACCAAAACAGTTACAATGTATTTAGGGTTTTTAAATGGAGCATAGGTAGTTAACCACGCATGAGATCGACTGTAATACTCCATCTCATACTCTTTCATTCTTTTCTTTTCCCCTCTTGGAATAGAAACAACCTGTGAGGTACCTGTTTTTCCAGCCACAACGATAGGAAGCCCTGACATGGTTCTTCGTGCTGTTCCATGTGGAGAGTTACACACATCATACATACCTAAACGAATGCTATTCAAATGTTTTTTATTAAAAGGAATAGACTTGTAGACTTCTTTTACCTCTTTACCTGCTACCGTTTTTGCAAAATGGGGTGTAGGTAATAATCCTGTAGCTAAAAATGCCGTATATCTTGTAATCTGTAACGGCGTAACCAAATCATAGCCCTGTCCAATAGCAGCAATAACTGTTTCTCCCATATACCAAGGCTTCTTATATTTTCTCATTTTCCAAGCTTTATCAGGAATTAACCCCTTTTTCTCACCAGGTAAATCAACTCCTGTTTTTACACCTAAACCTATTTTATGTAAAGTATCAGAGATGGCATTAATACCTGTTTGTAAACTTTTATTGTAAAAATAGACATCACAACTTTCACGGATTGCTTTACGTAAACCAACTTTTCCATGCCCGTACCTTGACCAACATCGAAATTTGTGTTTATTTTTCCCCATGCTGATAAAACCTCTACAGTGTTCTTTTTTATCTAAAGAGACACCTGCATCAGAAAAAGAGAGTGCCATACCCATTTTAATAGCCGAACCTGGGGGATAGGTACCAGCAACTATTTTATTAGTAAAGGGATGATTAAAATTATTAGTCAATGCTTTCCATTCTTTGCTAGAAATACCTCCAACAAACAGATTTGGATCATAAGAGGGGTAAGAGACAGCAGCTATAATATCACCATTCGTCTGCATGACAATAGCAACACCAGCCTGTCCTATAAAGAGTTCATTTATTTTTTTCTGTAATTTTAAATCAATATTTAAAATAAGATTCTGATCTTCAATTGGATCTTTTTTCTTTATTTCAGCAACTTCCTTATTACGAGCAGTTACCCTTACCAATCTATAGCCCAATTCACCCTGTAAAACTTTGTTATACTGTTTTTCTAAACCACTCTTTCCAATTACGCCAACCGTTTCAACCACCCCTACCAGTTTACCTTTATCATTAGTTTCAATTGCATTTTTTTCTCTATCTTTTTTATTTTGTATTTTATTTGAACGTCCTACATAACCTACAACATGTGTTGCCATACTTCCAGCAGGATACGAACGTTTTGTCTCTGACTCAATTTTCAAAAGTTTATTAATAGTCAATTTAGGATAAGAACCAATCATATCGTCATAACTTATAAAATCGATAATAGGAATAAATCTATGATTATATGCAGAGTTTTGGTTCACATATTTAAGCAGTAACTCCTCTCTATTTAAATCAGGAAACTCTTTAATAATAGTATCAATCGTTTTTAACAAATTTTTTCTAACATATCTTTTCAATATTTTTGTTTGATTCAAATCAGGCATTTTTTTAGAAAGATACATAAGTCTTTTACCCAACTCACGATTATGATTGTGTTGCAAGAGTCTATGCAACTTAGTTCTATTAATATCTGGATAAATCTCCATTATGTAATTTTCAGTCGTAGCACGCTTTTCATTACTGTATCTGGACATATGTGGTGCCAATTTAATAGAAAAACCAATATTGTTAACAGCCAAAAGCTTTCCATTCCTGTCCAATATCTCTCCACGAACAGGTTTTTGAAAATATTTTCGTTGAAAATTCATCTCTGCCAGTTTTTCATAATGGTGATTTGATTTAATACTTGTTAAATAAATCTCAAAGATTAACCTTATCCAAAAGAGTACAAAAATTGTAATTACTATGGTAAATCTCATATAAATACCCCTATAAGAACATCAATTATAATATAGTATATTAGCATTGCATTAGCAACAACTGTTGTTGTATCAAACATAGCATCGTAGAGAAAGATAGTCATGTAGTAAAAAAAATCCATCAAAACAATCATAATAAAAAGCAGACAAACCTTACAATGTATCAAAAGTTTTAATTTAGAGTAAATGAAAACACGAACCATTACAACAACAAATAGAGAGAGCAATATAGGCAAGGTTAAATTCAATTCCAAATTCAATAAGTAAACAATTCCAGCAAAAACATACACTTTGTTTCTATCAACGTTATGGATTATAAGGTAACCAACCAAGCCAATTAAAGGGGGTACCAAGCTATAAATTGAGACTAAAAAAGGGTAACCTAAAACGAACAAAGTGATTCCAAACTTCTCAAAGAGGTTTAATCCATCTCTACTAAAATCATTTTTATATCTATTCATATTCTACCCTAATTTCCCAATTTGTAAACCAATGAAATTTCATTACAGATAGGAAAATGAATGCATTTTATGCAATCTGTCCAAATTTTATGCTCTGGAATACTCTCTTTTGGAATCTCTACAAAATCCATTTTCTGAAAAAACTGAGGAAGGTAGGTTAAAACCAAAACCTCTTCACTTATCTTCAACTCTTTTGCCTCTTTTAAACAAAATTCTACAATATTTTTACCAATACGCTTACCTCTATGCTCCGAAGAGACAATAAGACTTCTAATCTCTGCTAAACGTGAAGAGTGTATATGCAAAGCTGCATACCCTATAAGCTCTTCTCCCTCTTTTGCCAAAACATAAGAACGAATATTACTGGCTACTTCATCTTCACTTCTGTCCAATATAATTCCATCTTGTACTTCTTGTGCAACCAAACGTTGCATTTCAGAAATGTCTGAAAGTTTGGCTTTGACTAATTTGACCATTCAGTTACCCCAAAAATATGTTCAAAAATCTTTTGATGTATTCTATCGTAACCTATTCTTTTAGAATTAGAGATGGTAATACACCCTGGAAAGGCTTTTTTAAGTGCTGTTTTCTCTTTTTGATTTAATTTGTCTATTTTTGTAAATACATCCAAATAGAGTTGGTCTCCACGAATAAACTCTTTAACATATTTATTTACATCTTGGTCTATTTGTGCATTGGGGTGTCGAGCATCACGAAGATGAATAAAAACACGTATAGAGACACGATGTTTAATAAACTCAACCAAGTTTTTCTGCCACGCACCCTTTAAATCTTTAGAGACTTTTGCATAACCAAAACCTGGTAAATCTACAAAACGGATGTTCCAATCTTTTTCATCATAAATATAACGTATGTCAAAGAAGTTTATAAGCTGTGTCTTTCCTGGTGTTGCAGAAGACTTTGCTAAGTTTTTACGTGATGTCAAACCATTAATGGTTGAACTTTTTCCTACGTTTGAGCGTCCTAAAAAAACTACTTCTGAAACGGTATCGTCTACCGAGTCTCCTAATGCTTGTGCTGACTTCATAAAGTCTGCATTAACAAGTCTTGGTGTTGCCATTATTTTCTATCCTCTATTTCAAATCTAAAGTGTATAGGTTTTTTATTTCCACCTTTAATATCTGCCAAACCTGTTTTTAAATCAAGAGAAACAGTTTGAGCTTTAATGGTTCTATTATTTGTTAAATCCTGCAATATTACATCTCCTGAAAACAAGTACTTTGAGCTTGTAGGAGCATACTCTACGCTCTCTGCCTGACCCACATAATGAATCTCTTTTTCCATCAGATCAAATTTAACGGAACCTGATGCTTTGTACTTGGTTGCTTTTCGTTTGTTGTTAAAATAGACTACTATTTTAGAAGCACTAAACTCATTAGCACCTTGTTTAATTTTAGCATGACCTTCAAAAAAAGCTTCATGGGTTATATCACTGGCATAAAAATGGTCTGCATCTATATCAACAACATCTGCAAAAATATTTATACTGTAAAATATCATAAAATAAGTAAAGAGTTTTTTCATAAGGGAGCCTAGTTTTTAGTCGCTATTATAGCGTGTTTAAAACAAATCATAAAGTATTTAAACTCTAAAAGAATGACAATTTGTCATATTTTTGCATAACCCATAAAATATACGTTAAAATGGGTTAAAATAAATTAATAAAGGCCAACAGATGCTTGATTTCTCAGATATAATGAGTAGACTTAAAAAAACCCTATATAATGAAACAGGAGAGAGAATACTGGACAAAGACCTTGCCCTAGCTTTAGGTTTTGAGCCTAGCTATTATGCAGTCATAAAGAAACGCAATAAAATACCCTACAAAGCCATTGCTCTATTTGCAAATGAGAAGAATCTCTCTTTAAATTGGATTTTCTTCAATAAAACCATTTTATAACTTTCTACCTTGATTTTGTTCAACTAAATTAAAATGCAAAACGCTATAATGCAA
>JALWZV010000019.1 GCA_027002315.1 Candidatus Roizmanbacteria bacterium
TTAACTATGAAGTTATAAAAACATATATCAAAGAAAACAAAGAAATTATGCCACAGGAGGAAGTATAAAAACCACGGGCTTTAGCCCGTGTGTAGTTTATTTGGGACACAGTCTTTAATAAAAGACATCATATCTGGAATATTTATCTTAGTGGACGATCAATTCAATGTAGGAGATACGGTTAAGATAGGAGCACATACAGGGAGAGTTAAGGCTGTATCGCTACGTTTAACTATTTTAGAAGATAAAGAAGGAGATGTTATATACATACCTAACTCTAAAATCAACTCAGTTGTTGTGTTAAAAAAGGAATAAAAACTTATTGATTTTTCATCTTCTCGATTATGTTCTTAGGAACCTCATTGTAATGTGATGGCTCCATATAGAAGAATCCTCGACCTTCTGTTAACGATCTAATGACCGTTGCGTATCCAGAAAGAGTTGACAATGGAGCATAAGCTTTTATAGCTGTAACATTATGCTTTTTCTCTGTACTAATAATTTTGCCTCTTCTACTTGAGAGATCTCCTATAACGGATCCCATAAACTGATCTGGAACTGTAACCTCCATCTTCATGATTGGTTCAAGCAGAGCCAACTTTGACTTTTTCACTGCGTCTTGTAAAGCCATAGCACCAGCTATCTTAAATGCTAAGTCAGATGAGTCTACATCATGATATGTTCCATCATATAATGTAACTTGAAAATCTGTTAAAGGATATCCTAATAAAAATCCTTTTTCTGCAGCCTCTATTACACCTTTTTCTACTGATGGGATAAATTCTGAAGGAATAGCCCCTCCTTTTATTTTGTTCACAAATTTAAAACCCTCGCCTCTGGATAAAGGTTCGACTTTTATTAAACAGTGTCCGTATTGTCCATGACCTCCTGTTTGTTTTATGTATTTTCCTTCACCCTCACATGGTTTCAAAATTGTTTCTTTATAAGCAACTTGAGGTTTTCCTATATTCACATTCATATTCATCTCGCTTTTCATTCTGTCTGCAAGTATCTCTAGATGTAATTCTCCCATTCCTGACATAATGGTCTGTCCTGTTTCATGATCAATTTTAACCTTGAACGTAGGATCTTCTTCAGCTAATCGTTGCAAGACTAAAGACAGTTTATCTTGGTCAGCTTTTGTTTTTGGCTCAATAGCTAACGAGATGACTGGTTCGGGGAATTCTATAGTTTCTAACAAAATAGGATGGTTTTTATCAGATAGAGTATCTCCTGTCTTTGTAATTTTTGGACCAACTAGGGCAACAATCTCTCCTGCGAATGCTTCTTGTATCTCTTCTCTTTGATTTGCGTGCATAAGTAAGATACGACTGATGCGCTCTTGTTTACCTCTGTTTACATTATAAACATATGATCCGGACTTCAATACACCCGAATAAACTCTAATATAGGTAATTTTTCCTACATGTTTATCTAGCTGTATTTTAAAAGCTAAAGCTGTAAGCTTTTCTTCTGGAGTAAGTTTGCGTTTCTCTTCTTTTCCAGTTTTAGGATTAATTCCTGTGGTTTCTTTTACATCTAATGGAGATGGAAGATAGTCTATAATAGCATCTAATAAAGGTTGGACACCTTTGTTTCTAAGAGATGTTCCACAATATACAGGAACAACTTTATAGGCGACGGTTGCTTTTCTCAATTCCTTTTTAAGTGCCTCTAATGGTATCTCTTCTCCATTGAGATATTTTTCTAACAACTCATCATTCATCTCAGCAATTTTTTCTATAAGTTTTGATCTATACTCCATAACTTTACTTTTTATATTTTCAGGTATCTCATCTTTAACAGAGTATTCTGTTCCGCTTTTATCTTTATCCCAAATAAGTGATTTTAATGTGAGCAAGTCAACAACTCCTTTGAAGTCGTCCTCTTTTCCAATAGGGTAGGTCATTACTAATGGATTTGATCCCAAACGTGTTCTAACCTCTTCTACTGTTGCCTCAAAATCAGCTCCTAATTTATCCATTTTATTGATAAAACAAATACGAGGAACATTGTATTTATCTGCTTGTCTCCACACGGTTTCTGATTGACTTTGTACGCCTTCTTCTGCATCGAAGACAACAACACCGCCGTCTAAAACACGAAGAGATCTTTCTACTTCTGCAGTAAAGTCAACGTGACCTGGTGTGTCGATGATATTTATTCTAACACCTCTCCAGAAAGTTGTGGTAGCAGCAGACACAATCGTTATTCCTCTTTCTCTCTCTTGTTCCATCCAATCCATCTGCGTTGTTCCTTCATCGATGTCTCCTATTTTATAACTTCTTCCAGTATAAAACAGAATTCGTTCTGTTGTTGTTGTTTTACCAGCATCAATATGAGCAATAATCCCAATATTTCTAATCTTATCTAAAGATATTTTTCTATTTTTAGTTACTATAATTTGTTGAGCCATATGATTAAAATTAAAAGTAAATTAAATTATAAATTACCATCTTAAGTGAGCAAATGCCTTGTTTGCTTCTGCTAGTTTTTCCGTTTGAGACTTTTTATTTACTGCCTCTCCTTGATTAGCAGCTGCATCTAATATCTCTGCCGCTAATTTTTCTGCAAAGCTTTTATACTCCTTATCAGATTTTTTACTAGCTGCTTCTATAATCCAGTTAAGACTTAAGAAAAGCCTTCTGTTTTCTCTTACCTCTCTAGGAACTAGATAAGATGCTCCTCCAAGTCTTCTTGGTCTAACTTCATGTAGAGGAGCAACATTTGTTATTGCTTGTTGTAGCATCCCTAAAGGATCTTTTGAGGTCTTTTTTTTAATTATTTCAAACGCTTCATAAACAAGTTTTTCAGCCACAGATTTCTTCCCATCTTTCATTATGTAGTTGATAAGTTTAGTGACTCGTATGTCGTTGTAGATAACGTTGTTTCTCAATGGTGGTTTATTATATTTATGTCTTGGCATATTTACTTATCTGAACTTTTACCTGTTTCTTTTTTTGTTCCGTACTTAGAACGTGATGTTTTTCTATTATCAACACCTGTAGTATCATACACACCTCGGACTACATGATATTTTACACCTGGTAAATCCTTAACTCTTCCTCCTCTGATTAATACGATAGAGTGTTCTGCTAGATTATGACCAATACCTGGAATGTAAGCGGTTACCTCCATTCCATTAGATAATTTTACTCTAGCAACTTTTCGTAAAGCTGAGTTTGGTTTTTTTGGTGTCATTGTACGAACAACTGTACACACACATCTCTTAAAAGGACTTTCTGTTTTTACATAGCGTCTCTTAATTGCGTTGAAAGATTTTTTGAGAGCAACAGCTCTACTTTTTTTAATTTTCTTCTTCCTGCTTTTGCGTATCAGTTGGTTTATTGTTGGCATAACGTTTTAAAAATTTTGAATAATATTTATTAATAAGTTCTTCTGTTACTGGTATTAATCTGCCAATTATAACATTTTCTTTTAGGCCTAACAAGTAATCTACATCTCCTCTAATTGCTGCTTTGGTGAGAACACTTGTTGTTTGTTCAAAGGATGCCGCTGATAGCCAAGAGTCTGTATGAATGGCAGATCTAGTTATACCAAGTATTGATATCTTTCCAACGGCTGGTTTTCCTCCTTGAGCCAATACTTTTTTGTTTTCCTCCTCAAACCTTATTCGAGACACAACCTCATTTTTAATAAACATGGTGTCACCTTCGTCCTCGATGATGACCTTATCACTCATCTTTCTTATGATGATCTCAAAATGTTTGTCATGTATTGCAATACCTTGAGATTCATAAACATCTTGAACCTCATTCAAGATATATGTTTGAGCCTCTTTCAAGCCACGAGTATTAAGTATTGATTTTATATCTAGGTGACCTTCTGAGATAGGAGTACCTGCCGTTATTAATTGACCATCTTTAATCTTAAGCTTTTGAGATATTGGGATGATAAATTCTGCTTCTTGTGGATTTTCCTTTGACAAGGATGTTATCTTGATTTTGTGAACATTTAATTCTTCATCTTCTTTAATCTCAACCTTTCCATCAAACTCAGCAATAGGTGAGACAACCTTTGGTTTTCGTGCTTCAAATAACTCCTCAACACGTGGTAAACCTTGTGTTACGTCAGAAATAACTATACCTCCAAAATGTCTAACTCTCATTGTTAACTGAGTTCCAGGTTCTCCAACGGATTGTGCGGCCATTACCCCTACAGGAACGCCAATCTCGACTGTTTGATTTGTAGATAAGTCCATTCCGTAACATTTTTGACATATACCAATTTTTGATTTACATTGAAGAGGGGAACGGACATATGCTTTAGATACTGAGCTTTTTTTAATCAACTCTATATTCTTTTTAGTAATGAGTTCTCCTTTTTTTAAGATAACCTTCTTGTTTTCATCAACAAGATCTTTAGCAAGAAATCTACCTTGGATTCTTGCATAAAACTTATCTTTTCTATGACCTTTTTTTTCTATTAGTATTCCATCTTCAGTTCCGCAGTCATGTTCTCTGACTATGACATCATGAGCAACATCAACCAACCTTCTAGTAAGATATCCAGCATTAGCTGTTTTTAAAGCAGAGTCAGTAAGTCCTTTTCTAGCTCCTCTTGCTGATATAACGTACTCGAAAATAGGAAGTCCTTCTCTGTAATTTGATTTTGTTGGTATTTCTATAATTTTACCTAATGGATCTACAACTAAACCCTTAATAGCTGCTAATTGCTTTAGTTGTTCTTTAGAAGCTCTAGCTCCACCTGACTGTATGATTAGTTTAGCTGGATTTTCTGGGTCTAGAGCATCCCATGTCATATTAGCTAATTTTTCTGTTGTTGACATCCATATCTCATTGGATAATTTTTTCTTTTCTTGTTCTGTTAAGAACCCTTGTTTATAATTCTTTTCTATTTCTCTAACTTTTTCTTCAGCTTCTTTTACGATTTTATCTTTTTCTGGAATTATGTAACAATCTTCAACGGATATAGATAATCCACTAGCAATTGTTGCTCCCCAGAACCCCAAATCTTTAAGATTGTCTATAAGCGCACCTGTTTTCTTATTGTCTTTAAAAATATCCATTGCCTGAACAACAATTTGTTTTAGATCTGATGCCTTCACATCCTTATTAATAAAACCAATCTCTTTTGGAAGTTTTTGATTAAAGATAATTCTTCCAACAGAGGTTTTAATAACCTTGTCGTTTACTTTTACCCAAATAGGCTCTCTTGCTTGTATCTCTGATAGACTAAAGGATGTAAGTGCTTCTTGAGGAGAAGAGAACACCTTTAGGTCTTCATCGTCCTTTTTAAGTAGGTGTTTATCTAACGTTGTCAAATAGAAACATCCTGTTGCCATTTCTTTATTTGGAAGAACAATTGGCGTTCCATTTGCTGGTTTAAGTAGATTATGATAAGGGAGCATTCGTGTTTTAACTTCCTCAATAGCTTTTTTAGATAGAGGAACAAAAACTCCCATAGCGTCACCATCGAAGTCTGCATTAAAACCTGAACAGACTGTTGGATGTAATTTTATTGCACTTCCATCAATAAGAATGGGATAAAATCCAAGTATTGATAGTTTGTGTAAAGTTGGGGCACGATTAAGTAGTACAGGATGATCTTTTGTAACTTTTTCAAGAATATCATACACCTCTGGACTACCTTGCTCCAAATAATTTTTAGCACTCTTTAAATTAGGTGCAAGCCCTTGAACTATAATTTCATGAAGAACGTATGGTTTAAAGAGTTCTAACGCCATCTCTTTTGGTAATCCACACTGATCTATCTTTAAATCTGACCCAACAATAATTGTTGATCTAGCGGAATAATCAACCCTTTTACCTAGTAGATTTTGTCTAAATCTTCCTTGTTTACCCTTGAGTATATCTGACAATGATTTTTGGACTTTTGTTGATCTTCTTCTTGTTCTCTTTACACCCATTGCTTTTTGAAGATCTATAAGAGAGTCCACTGCTTCTTGTAACATTCTTTTTTCGTTTCTTAAGATTATCTCTGGTGCACCAAGTTCTATTAGTTGTTTTAATCTGTTGTTTCTGTTAATTATTCTTCTATAAAAATCATTTAAATCTGAGGTAGCAAATTTTCCTCCTGGAAGTTGTACGACAGGTCTAAGATCTGGTGGAAGTATTGGTAAGACTGTCAATATCATCCATTTTGGATCAATATTAGCCTTAATGAATGCCTCTATAACACGTAATTTTTTAACCAGTTTCATTTGTTTATCTCCTCTAGCTTTAGACAACTCTTTAAGTGTTTCAGAAAGCTGTTTTTTCAAATCTATTTGAGAGAGCATCTCGTAGATTGTTTCTGCTCCTAATCCAACTGTGATAAAATCTTCCAGTTGATGATCTTTGAAAAAAAGATAATCATTTTCTTCTAAAGTGGACATTGGTTTTAATGTCCTAGCAGCCTTGATCAAACGGTCAAAATAAGCAATCTTTTGCGATTTTCTGTTAACATTTTCGTTGGATAAAACCTTAGCCTTTTCTTTATATTTAAGCTCGATTTCTTGAATAGTTAACTCTTTTCTTTCTTGGTGTTTTATTTTTTTGGAAATCTTTGCTTTTTCTTCAGCTAACCTGCTTTTTAACTCTTGTTTTTTACTTTTATATTCTTCTTCTAACTTTTCTATATCGAGACGCTTTAACTCTTTTATTTTTTTAACAACCTCTTTTTGTTTATCTTTATTGACAGACTTTACTAGATACAAAGCAAAGTAAATAATTCTCTCTAATGATTGAGGAGGAATATTTAGCGTTAAGCTTAGGGGATTTACTATACCCTTGAAATACCAAATATGTGCAATTGGAGTAGCTAACTTAATATGACCCATTCTTTCTCTTCTAACAGCAGATGATGTTACCTCAACACCACATCTATCACACACGATCCCTTTATATCTTTTTCCTTTGTATTTTCCACAGTAACATTCGTAGTCCTTTGTGGGACCAAAGATTCTCTCATCAAATAAACCATCTTTTTCAGGTTTAAATGTTCTGTAGTTAATTGTTTCAGGTTTTGTTACCTCGCCATGAGACCAACTTAATATCTTTTCTGGAGATGCTAAACTGATTTTTAAACCTGAAAAATCTAGTCCATGCATGTCTTCTTCTTGGTTTTTATTCATATTTAGTCAGTTGGATCAATTGCTAATGATAATGCGTTAAGTTCTTTAACCAGAACGTGAAACGATTCAGGCACAGAGCTTTGTGGAATATCGGTGCCTTTGATTATACTTTCAAAGGCTTTTGTTCGTCCTCTTACATCGTCACTTTTAATAGTTAACATTTCTTGGAGAGTGTATGGAACTCTATGTGATTCTAATGCCCAGACCTCCATCTCTCCAAATCTTTGACCTCCCATTTGAGATTTTCCTCCTAAAGGTTGTTGACTAACTAACGAGTAAGGACCGATTGAGCGCGCATGAAATTTATCCTGAACCATGTGTATTAACTTAAGTATGTAACCAGTACCAACCAAAGCTTTTCTGTCATAAGGTTTTCCAGTTTTTGGATTATACAGCGAAACACGTCCATCAACTGGTAATCCTAACTTGGTTAATTGTTTAGCTATAAATTCTTGGTCAATACGTTCAAAAATAGGAGCGTTTATATGTCTGCCTGTTTTTTCTCCGATTAAAGCAAGTATCGCTTCGTAAAGTTGTCCGAGATTCATACGTGAAAGTATTGAGAGAGGGGAAAGAATTACGTCAACGGGCTTACCATCTTCTGTATAAGGCATATCCCACACAGGTAATATTCTTGATATGACACCTTTATTACCGTGTCTTCCCGCAAGTTTATCACCAACTCTAATTTGTCTTAGTTCTGCTACCTTAACAATAATTCTTTTTAATACAGATGGCTCTAGCTCGTTTGGATCTTTTTTAGCATCAATAATGTTTATCTCTGTAATAACCCCCTCTTTTCCGTAAGGCATACGCAATGATGTGTCTTTAACATCTTTTGCTTTTTCCCCAAAAATTGTTCTTAACAGCCTTTCTTCTGCTGTTAATTCTTTTTCTCCTTTTGGAGCAACTTTTCCAATAAGTATATCGCCGCCCTTAACATATGTTCCAATGACAGCAAATCCATTTTTATCTAAATTTTGTAAGATTTCCTCTCTAACATTTGGAATGTCTCTTGTTAGCTCTTCTGGTCCTAACTTAGTGTTTACAACATCTACAGTAAATTCCTCTGTTTTTATTGATGTAAGTAGGTCATCTTTAATTAATCTCTCAGAGATTATAAATCCATCTTCGTATCCTAAGCCATCTAATGATGTGTAAGCAATTGTTAGATTTTGTCCAATCGCTAATTTCCCATTATCGGTTGATGGGCCATCGATGATTAAATCACCTTTTTTAAGCTTTTGTTTTGGCTCTACTTTTGGTTTTTGATCGAAAGCAACGCTTTTGTTGGTTCCTTTAAAGCGCTTTAAGTTATATTCATATTTTTTACCACTTTTTCCTTTTATCACAACTTTTGTAGCATCTACATACTCAACAACTCCATCTTCTGGAGCTAACTTTGTTCGTCCCATTGCCACGGCCACCCTTTTTTCCATACCTGTTCCAACAAAAGGAGCACTCGGCTTAACCAGTGGTACAGCTTGACATTGCATGTGAGTTCCCATAAGTGCACGACTTGCATCATCGTTTTGTAAGAATGGTATCAGTGCTGCAGACACTCCTACAACCTGTCTTGGAGATACGTCTATATAATCTAATACTTCGGGAGACATCTCCATAATATCTCCTTTGTGTCGTACTATTATTTTTTCATTTACGATATAACCGTTTTTATCAACCTTAACATTAGCGGAGGTGATATAAAATTTTTCTTCATCATCGGCTTGGAGGTAAACAATTTCGTCTGTAATCTTCACCTTGCCATTTTTACTCTTCTTAACTTTTCTGTAAGGAGTTTCTATGAATCCTAGGTCATTAACTCTTGCATATAGTGATAGATATGTAACCACACCTATATTTGTACCTTCTGGTGATCTAATAGGACAAATCCTTCCATACTGAGAGCTAGATATGTCTCTGATAGAGAATGACGCACGTTCTTTTTGTATACCGCCTGGTCCTCCTACAGTAATTCTCCTTAAATTGTCTAGTTCTGATAGTGGATTTGTTTGATCAACTATTGTTGATAGTTGGCTTGTTTTGTAAAAAGAGTTTAATGCTATCGTTAACGGTTTGGAGTTTACCACCTGTGAAGGTAGTACAGATGAGTCGTTATTCATTAAACTCATTCTTTCCTTAATCTCTCTTTCTGTTCTTATCATTCCAATTCTTATACTGTATGTTCCAATTAGTTCACCAACAGTTTTTAATCTTCTGTTTCCTAGATGATCTATATCATCAACTGATCCTTCTCCTGTAGTGAGTTTTAAAAGATACTTGATTGTTTTAATTATATCTTCGCTTGTGAGTAGGAAGTTTTTTGGATCGTTGATATCTAAATTAATGCCTAATTTTTTATTAATTTTATAGCGACCAAATCTTTCCAATGAGTACCTTTTATTATCAAAAAACATGTTTTGTAATGTGTTGTACGCATTTTCTAGTATTAGAGGTTCTCCTGGTCTTACTTTTTTATATATCTCTAAAACGGCATCTTGTTTTGTGTGAGTAGAGTCTTTTTTCAGAGTAGGGACGATGTATTTAGATAAAAGATCATTATCTAAATCTTTAAAGTAATTAATTACTTGCCCAACATCACCTTCACCTATAAATGCTTTTAAAAAAGTAGTTGCATAAAATTTTCTACGTTTATTAATCTTTATCTCTATTAAGTTATTTTTATTTAATGTTATGTCAACCCATGATCCGATGTAGGGCCTTATTTCTGCGTTATAAGTTGTTGCTCCTGTTGCTTTATTTACCTCTGCTGTGAAATAAACACCAGGGGATCTAGCTACTTGATTAATGATAGCTCTTTCTATTCCATTAATAAAAAACGTTCCTCTATCTGTCATAACAGGTAGATTAAACAGGTATACATTTTGTTCTTTTTCTTCACCTGTTTTTTTATTAATGAGAGTCATCTTGGCATATACAGGCTGGTCGTAGGTTAGCTTTTTATTAATACATAATTCTAAAGAATGATTTGGTTCTTCAAAGTAAACATCATTTAATTGAAGAGTAAATTTTTTGCCGGTGTAATCGTCTATAGGAAAGAAACTTGATATAATCGCCTTGAGATCTGTGTTAATGAATTTTCTCCACGATTTTTTTTGTATTTCTATGAGATCTATTTGGTCAAGGAAGCTATCTTTACTACCTAGCCAAGTTTCGTTATGGTTAGCAGTAGGAGTTTTTGTAATCATCTCTTTGGCGAGTTTAAATAAAGTTTAACTTTTTTTAAAACAAAATAACCCCCTTCATTGAGGGGGAAATTTAAGATTCTCACTAGTATATAATCTTCATACCAAAAAGTCAAGTGGTATTTAGTTACTTTATTCAGTTAATTCTTCAATCTTTTTAATAACGGTGTTAATCGTTCCCCCGGTGTTTTTTTTACTTACATTTGGAACACCGTCAACCATTTTCTTAATTGTCTTTAAAAAATCGCTTTCGTTATTTTCTATAGCTGCGATGATTTCTTTAAGCAATTTTCTTCCTTCCTTTGTTCCAAAAGAGTATATAAGTATGGATGTTAAAACTGTTCCCATGGTAAAACCAAACCAGAAGTTAGTTGATTTTTGTGAGTTTTTCATTTTTTATCTTTGTTTGTGTGTTTCAGTAACTTGAGAATTAATTTTATACTTGATATAAACCCTATAACTTCTTGCATATTAGCTCTTGCACTTAACCCAAGTTTTTCTAAAGAACTTGTAATTTTGTTTACATTTCCTAAGACCTTTCTAAGATCTCTGATTAGCAATATCAATTGAATTCCTATTATTACCAAGAATATTGTGGTTATTGTGATAATAATGTTTAGCAGTATCTGTGTCGTGTCCATTTAATGCCTTGTAACTTTATTAATTAATTTTGTAAATACTTCTGGATTTTTCTTTTTTGCCCAGTAAACGTTAGCCGCTAACAAAGTATCAAAAGTTCCGGCGTCTAACCAGTAACCATCTAATTCGGACCATCTAAGCTTGTTATTTTTAATATAAAAGTTATTTACATCAGTTATCTCTAGCTCACCTCTGTCGCTTGGTTTACATTGTTTAATATAATCAAAAACTTTATTATCGTAAATATATAAACCTGTAACCGCATAATTAGATGGAGGATTGCTCGGTTTTTCAAGTATTTCAACAATCTTACTTTTATCTTGTTTGTCAAAGCGAGGAACACCAAACCTTTGTGGATCTGGAACCTCTTTTAAAAACACAACAGCCCCATCATCAAATGAGTTAACAGCGTTAGATATATTGGCATCGGTTGTGTTGTCTCCCAACATTACCGTTATAGGTTGATTGTTGGCAAAGTCCTCTGCTAGTATTAATGCGTCTGCTATTCCCCCCTTAGGATTTTCTTGGTAAGCGTAAGATAAGTTCTTTAGCCCAAACTCTTTACCGTTCTTTAATATTCTTATAAAGTGTCCAGCATACGGTCCTGACACCACAACCATAACCTCGTCAATACCAGCCTTAACCATTGTTTGTAATGGATACCAGATCATTGGTTTGTCGTAGATAGGTAAAAGATGTTTGTTAGTTGCGTTGGTGAGAGGGTAGAGTCTAGTTGCTAATCCTCCCGCTAATATTACTCCTTTCATAGTTTTAGTATAGAATAATAATTTTTAAAAACAACAACACAATAAAACCTATTAGAACATATTCTAAAACAATCTTCAGATGTAGAACTCCCTCTTTCATATGGTGAAATATTCCCCATAACATATAAAAACCGGAGAAGGTAAGGATTGAGAGAAATGTTTTATCTCGTTGACCTCTAAACATGCTGATGAAAACCAAAAATATAATACCACCAGAAAAAAGTATTAAATAATCGATTAAGTGTTTTTTAAGCTCTTTTTGTATATGTTTTATGACTTTATCCATTGTTTAGATTATTACTCCCTTAATTATAATGCTTAACCCTATAAGTATAAAGGTTAGGAATAGGAAATGAGCCATGCTTTTACCTGTAACCCTTATCATATTAAACTTTAGTGCAACAGCGAAGTCTATAGTTATTACAGAGATAAGTATAAATAGTAGCGTAAAGTCAATCTTTGATGTTATTGAGACCAATCCTAAAACGGCTGTTGTTTTTGGTTGAGAGTTTTTTGGACTAATATTATTTACTGTAATCTTTTTTACAGGTGATGGTGAGGTGTTTTTAGCAATAACTTTTACTGTTTTTGTAGGTGAGATTGTGTTATTAGTATTTTTTTTAAGATTATTTGGTTTAGTTGTGTTATTTTTTGCTAACAGTGGTTTTAGAGGCTTTCCGAACATTTGGACAACCAGTGTTGTTTCTTCTCCTTGTAACACTCCATTAACTACAGCGAAACCAACATCTGCGTATTCACTTTTCAAAATATTAGCCCTGTGGGTTGGAGAGTTCATCCATGCTCTGACCACATCAGATGAGAATAAAAAGTTTTTAGCCAAGTTTTCTCCTGCATACTCATAATCATATCCACTTTTTAGAATAAATTCCCATGGAGCGGTACCATCTGGAGCATAGTGAGCCCAGTAATTGTGAGCAAACATATGCTCTGCTTTTAAATGAGCTGCATGTTCTAATTTTGAGTTGTTAGAAAGAGCAGGTAGTCCTCTTGATGTTCTTTCTCTATTTGTTAGCTCTAATAATTTTTGTTTAGTGATGTCTGTAGCGTATCCTAAAACGTTTGAGTGATATACTTTGTTCACTGCAAAGTTGAACATAAGAGACAAAACAACAATGGCTGTAAGGAAATCCAGATGTAATATTTTTGCTCTGAAGTTATTGCTTCTTTGAGGGATGAATAAATTGGATAAGATTTTTTTTACAGTGTTGTATTCTGAGCTCAACATATATTTTTTTTAATGGTGTTTTTATATTTTAGTACAATTACATAGTTAATAGCAATACCTATGGAGTCTATCAATGTGTCTCTAAAACATCCCGTTCTGTTCATAACAAAAACTTGATGAACCTCATCTGAGAATGCAAATAACACTGAGAAGACCGTTGCAACATAAATAGCTTGTTTCATATTTTTTTTATTATTTCTAAAGTATAGAGATCTAAAAACTAAAAAATTAAGAATGAAGTACTCAATAATATGAAAGGTTTTAAGCGTCATAAAGTCGTATGCATAAACATGTGTTGTGATAGTCTGGTGTCTTGAGGATAAGTAAAAGATAAAACCCATCCAAAGCAAGCTTGGAAGGTAGTAAAGAAAAAACTTTCTCATTTTAAAATTTTACGTAATGCACTTACTAAAGTCAAAGAAGAATATAATAACGGTAAGAGATAAAAGTCATTTTCTTTACTATTTTTGCTCTCGGTTTTTGTTGTTTTTCCTAAAACGCTACCCCTTTGAGAGTGCTCTGAGATGATAAACTCAACTTGATTTTGATTTGTAAAATAGTATTTTGGTTGTTTTTCTTTACTCAAACTTGATTTAAAAGACAATCTGGATTTTTTAACTTGTGTTTGAGTAGGAACAATCTTTTTATTTTTGTTTTCGGTCTTAATACATTGGTTATTTTCCTGACTCGGAGAGGGGTTTTGCAAACAAAATGATGATGAGGTATTCATTTCTTTTCGTCCCCAGCTTTCCCCTTTTTTTGAGTAACTATATCTCATAGAGTCCTTTTCTTGTTTGGTAAAACTAAGTAGCCTGACGGAGTCACCATCATTATTAAACATAGATGAATTTATATCCACTATAGCATATGAGAATGGATTGATAGTGAGCGAGAACTTGTAAGGAGTTGAGCCAGAGTTTTCAACATCATCTATGTACCAGTTTGTTAGCTGTACTTCGAAAGAGTTGTTATTAAAAAGTTCAACCCATTCGTTACTATCCGTGTCTGGATTTGGTTCAACCTCAGATATAATAATGTTGTCATAATTAGGGGATTGTGTAGGTGTTGGCGTTAAGGATTCTGTTTTCGTTGGTGTTGGTATATCTGAGATAACTGGAGTATTGGTTGGTGTTAACGTTGGTGTTTTTATACAGCTAATTTTGGTTTGATTAAAAAGCCCGAATGTTGAGTTTATCACTGTCCAATCTTGTCCATCTGGTAATCTTGAGAACGATTGTTGTGGTGATAGGTTTTGTGTATAAGTGTAATAATCGATTAATTTAGCTGAGGTCGAGGTTGGGACCGCTGTTTTGTCGAACAGACGCACCGTATCTCGAGTACTTTTATTAAAGTAAAAATTACTCTCAAACACTGCGCAAGAATTAGGTTCTAATATAGTTTCATCTGGTATTGTAAAAAAACTTTTTCCTCCACTGTCATCTATAAACCATCCAGATATGTCAGCACTCTTTGAACCTATGTTGATAACCTCGACTTTTTGAGGAGTAGAGGATGTTGAAAACTCATTAATAAGCACCATAGGTTGAGCATATATAGGAGATCCTATTTTTAGGAGAATAAGAATCAGTAAGTTAAAGATGACCTGTTTTTGTATTACCACAAAAATACAAACTATGAGATTTCAGGTAATAAATCAAGAGAATATAATCTACTAATCAATAACTTTAGCTTCAAATATTGATGTTTTGCTGTAATAATCAGAAAATTTTTTATCTGGACCATAATATGGATCATTCATTATGTAGTCATCACCATCAATCTTTTTAAGTACAACAAAATGGGTTCCATAGGCACCTGCATATAATCCAACGATGACTGGTTTATTATTTGATAAATATGTTTTTATTTGAGAAGTAGAGACGTCGTGATAGTAATGTCCATTAGGGAATGTTATTGGCCTATTTAAATAGGCTGTATTGCTAAAAAAATAATTTGAGTTAGCTGCTACATCTATTGGAGTCCAGTTTAAACCTTTGCTTTTTAAAACCATAGCAACATCGGTAATCAAACAACCAACATTTAGTAGTATTTCATTAGAGTTTCCAATCTTGAAGTTAGCCCACCTTGCATCTCTTTGAGAGTAATACCAACCGTTTGATCCTGAACCAAAACCATTAGCACTTATAACACCTCCTCCAACTGCCCGTGTAAAAGATTTAAAGGATGCTAGCTGTTTTTTAGCAGCTGTTAAAAGCTGTTGATATCTTTGTTCGCTGTTATTAGTTATTGCGAGAAGATTTTTTTTAGCCTCTTTTTGAGCAGTCAAACTCGTTTGTTGTTGTTTTAATGTTTGTTCTAGTTGTAGGTACATTTTTTGTTTCTCTTCACGAAGGGTTTGCTGTTCCTCAAGATTTATCTTATTTTTTTGCACCTGTATTAAAAGCATTTGATTATTTCTTTGTACAACCTGCATGTACTTAATGTCTTTCATCAAACTACTTGCTTTATCTGTGTTTAGTATCAACATAAACAAACTGGTGGGTTTTTTCTTGTAACTTTCCACAACCCTCTCTAATAATAATTTTGACAATACATCTATAGTACTATCTAGAGTTTGAACTCTGTTCTTGAGCAAATCTATTTCCTTTTTTGTTTTTTTTATCTTGGCTTTTGTTGACTGTATTTTAAGTGAGGTTAGGTATATTTGTGTGTTCATATAGGCAATCTGAGATGTGAGCGTGTTTTTATCTTTTCTTATTTTTGCTAACCTATCCTCATATTCTTTAATTTTTTTCTCAAGGTCTATTTGTGTTTGTGATTTTTCAGTTTCGTCGTCTTTTGCATGTGTTATCTTTTGTGTTATAAAGACTGAAGATAAGAGCACTAAGATGATTATTATGACATAAGATATTTTTTTTATAGAGAACATTTTAGCTATTTAAATATTTTCTAGTTGCTACTATAGTCGAAATACTGACTATTACTATTGAGAAGAAGAGCTCTAATCCAAAGACAGATAAAAGAAATACAAGGTTAAAAGGCCAGACCTTCATTGTGTAGGTATAAAATGTTACAGATAACTCAGGAATTGATTGAAAGTAGTTATTGATGAAGGGCTCTAAGTACTTTAATATTCCGAGGAAGATTCCAAATGAGATTAAAGATGAAAGTATAGCTATGAAAATATTTTCGTTGAGAAAAGGTTTAATTACAAATGTTTTGGATGCCCCCAACAATCTAGATATCTCTATCTCATCTTTTCTAAGCGTGATTTTAAACATTGTTATTGTGCTCAAGATAATAATTGTTACAAAGAGCAAATATGATAAGAAGAAAAAGGTTACTTTTCTGGCAATGTTTGTTAAGGTTAACAACCTGTTGATAATATTTTTTTCAAACATAACATCGTCAACGCCTTTTTTATTTTTTACAAAATCTGCTATTTGAAACAAGTAAGATGGTTTTTTAGCATAGATCTCCAGTGATGCAGGAAAGATGTCTGGGCTAATCATCTCTATAAGTAGAGGATTATCTTTATTAAGCTTTTTGTAAATATTTAGTGCATCGTTTTGCGAGATGTACTTTACCTTAAGAGTTTTTTTTGAGTTTATAATCTCATCCCTTAGTTTAAAAATAACACTTTTTTCCGTACTCGGCTTGAAGTAAATAGTTAATTGTGGTCGTGTCTCTGCGTAATTAAGCAAACCATAAAGCAAATTAATACTAAAAACACTAATTATAAATATAAATAAAGAAGAAATTAGAGATAGAGTAAGGCTAATATTTTGATAAGGAGCTCTTCTGATTGATTTAAACATGTTCTTCATAGTTTATTAAAATTTATATTTACCTTTCTTTTCATCTGATATAATTTTACCCTCTCTTAATGTTATAACTCTTTTTCTCATCGAGTTCACAATGTCAGTGTTGTGAGTAGCAATAATGATAGTTTTTTTACCTTCTAACTTTTTTAAAATACTCATTATGTTCCATGCGGTTTTTGGGTCCAAGTTACCAGTTGGTTCGTCAGCTAAAATAATATCTCTGTCTCCAGCAATAGCTCTTGCAATTGCTACTCTTTGCAGCTCTCCTGCGGATAGTTGCAAAGGAAAAAGTAGTTCTTTATCCGCAAGTCCAACTGTTTTTAAAGCTTGTTTGACACTTGTTTTAATTTCTTTTTCTGAATTTTTCTTTACTTTTAGACTTAAAGCAACATTTTCAAATATAGTTTTGTAAGACAGCACTTTAAAGTCTTGAAAAACAAACCCTATTTTTTGTCTAAGTTCAATCTTTTTTTTACATCCCTTTGGAGAAATCTCTATATTGTTGACCTTTATTGTACCTGAGGTTGGAGTGAGTTGAGACGAGATGAGTTTGAGTATGGTTGTTTTTCCTGCTCCTGATGGACCAACTATAAAGACAAATTCACCAACAGGAATGGAAAAATTAAGTCTTGTAACGGCACTCTTACCCACAGCAAATTTTTTAGAAACGTTTTTAAAATGTATCATTTTACTTCTATGTAGCCAACGTCCATAAGCCATCCAGCTTTTTTAGAGCTATAGGTCTTTCCCCAGACCTCAACCTTTTTATTCAAGAACTGAGATAAATCTACAGTAGATGATGTTAGGTATACATTTTGAGACTCTCCACCTGGACGTTCTAGATGAAACGATCCTTCACCATCCACTCCTCCTTCTTTGAGTACTCCTGTGGCTTTATCCTTAAATTCCTTTAAATCTTTTACTCCTGCTTTCATAACTTGAGAACCTTTTTTAACCTCAACTGTTTTTTTAGAACTCTTGGTTTTGGTATTCAGTATAGAAGAAGATATGAAAGCAGCTCCTATTCCCACTATTAAAGAGATGGTAAAAATGGTAATTATGTACACAGGTTTAATCTTTTTATTTTCTGTTTGATTATCATCAAGCGTGTGAATTAAAGGGTCATTCATAAGAAAAAGATAACACGAAAGATGTCTTTTTACAAGATGTAAACCTATGACTCATCCTTTGTTTTCAAAAGATAGGAGTTGATAAATTCATCTATGTTACCGTCTAAAACAGCATCTGTATTTGAGGTTTCGTAATTTGTTCGCAGATCCTTTACCATTTTATATGGATGTAGGACATAAGATCTAATTTGTTTTCCCCATGTTGCCATCTTATCTTTTTTAAGTGAGTCAATAGTCTTTCCTTCCTCAGCTTGTTGTTTCTTCCAAAGTTTTGAACGGAGTATGTTTAGAGCGATCTCTCTATTTTGTTTTTGATATCTTTCGCTTTGACAAGTGATAACGATATTATCTGGTTTATATATAAGTCTTACAGCAGTAGATACTTTATTGACATTTTGTCCTCCATGCCCGCCACTTCTAAAAAATTGCCACTCGATATCCTCGTCTTTAATCTCAACATCTTGTTTTTCTAATACCGGTAAAACCTCCACCAAAGCAAACGAGGTCTGTCTAAGTTTGTCAGCATTAAAAGGAGATTGTCTAACAAGTCTGTGCACCCCAGCCTCGGATTTAAGATATCCGTAAGCATAATCTTGTTTGATCTCTAAAGTTATACTTTTTATACCTGCATCTTCTCCTTTTACTTCATCTAAGATTTTGTACTTCCAATTTTTTTTATCTAAGAATCGAGTATACATTCTGAATAGTATTTGGGTCCAGTCCATAGCCTCAGTCCCACCTTGACCTGCGTGAATAGACATAATGGCGTAGTTTTTATCATATTTGCCGTTAAGTAAGGTTAAGAGTTTATATTTTTGTAGTATTTGTTCAGCTTTATCCAATTGATTGTCATCTAAAAGAAGTTCAATAAACTCTATATCATCTATTACTTTTTTAAGATCAGATATTTCTTTGAGAATTTGAGATGCTTTTTTTGGATTTTGCCATAAATCTTGAGAGTATGTAAGCTTTTCGAGTTCTTTTAATGTATTTTTTTTATCCTCGATATTGATTGCCTTAAGTAGTTCTATATAGGCTTTTTCTAGAGTTTTTTTCTTATCTTCCATTATTCTTCTAACTCAATATCTTTTCCAGCGATTATTATAACATCAGCACTTGTGTCCGTCTCGGTTAACTCTGTTTTATAAGATGATGTATAGCTTTTTAAATCGCCCTCTATTAAAGATTTCATTAGATCTTCATCCTTTTTTGACTTAAATTGAATCACTGTATTTTTATAATCAAATGATTTTGCGTTTCCTGTAACTATGTCCTTGTAGCCAGCATCTATTAATTTGTCCTTTAAATCGCCAGCTAAACCTGTTTTTCCACTGCCATTCAGTATTTTAATTTTAATTTGAGATTTTTTAATTGCCGGTGTTGGAGTTGGTGTGTTGGTTGGAATAGCTGTTGGTGTAAGAGTAGGCTTATTCATAATGTTAGGAATCGACACTTTTCGTTTAGAGAAGAGATAAAGTAAGGAAAATGATATAACAAAAGAGAGTATAAATATACCTAAACTTTTCCATGGGATATGAACTTTTCTAATTCTAATTCTTTTAGTTCGAGATTCTTTTAAACCTTTAAAAAAGGACTCGTTTTTTTGTGAGAATATAAAAGCTCCAAAACACTCTGCATAGTCTAAAAAAGGGAAGGGTTTTTCATCGGTAGCAACAACCATCTTCAACTCTTCCTCATAAAAACCAGTTATTATTCTAAAGAGCATATTTGTCCACACGCCAACCTCTTTTGTAAATGTGTCCTGCCGTACGTTTTTTGATTTCATACCTCCAAGCATAATTCTATTAATGTTGCTTGGAACTTGATTAATAATCTCTTTCACACTTTCTTGCAAAGTCAAATTCTCATATTCCTTCTCAAATCTCGTGTTCTCTAATAACCCAAAGGAATCAAATAGATAACCAGCGACCTTATCTTTATCAGCGCTTAAATAAAATATTGTTTCTTCCTTAGTTTTTCGAAGTGTTTTATCGAAAAGTTGAAAATATGATATAGATGCGGGGATTATGTCTTTAAGTTTTAGATCTAACAAGGAAAATGTTTTCTTATAAACCTCGAAATCATCGCCAGTTAGACCATACAGATTAACTATTTTCTTGGTATCATTTTGATAAATTTGATAAGCATATTTTAGATTATTTACATCTTCTCCTAATTGGGTTTTTACTTTCGATTCTATAAAGGACTCTGTTGCTGTTGATGTGATATCTGAAGGAATTGTAAATCTCGTATAAGAGAAGTTTTCTGGAGGGAGAATGAGAGTTATATCTACATCATTTTGTGGGACTTTAGCAAACATAAGCGCCTCTTTAATTGCGGATGCAAGATAGTCTATACTGTCACCCTCAGTTAAGTTTTGAGCGTATTCCTTTGTAAAGTAACCAGCAGAGAACTGACCAAAAACAGCCTTTTTGAGATATAAAATCTTAATTTGATGCTTTTCTATATACAAGTAGATCATACCTGTATTATAAAAGAAACTCAGTAAAAAAAGCAAGGAGATAAAGTGAAGTAGTTTCTAAATTTATATCTAATATCAATTTTGTAAAGTTTTAGTAAGAATACGTAAAAAATCAGACCACTGTGATACAATTACATTGTAATAATAATATGAGAGACCCTATTGAAGAAATAAAATCAAAATTAGATATAGTTGATTTTATCGGAAGATATGTATCTCTTAAAAAAGCTGGGAGAAACTTTAAGGCTCTGTGTCCTTTTCATCAAGAATCAACACCCTCTTTTATAGTATCTCCTGAAAGGCAAATTTGGCATTGTTTTGGAGCGTGTCATGATGGAGGAGATATATTTAAATTCTTAATGAAGTGGGAGAACATAAGTTTTACAGATGCGCTTAAAGAGCTTGCCAAAGAAACAGGAGTTCAACTTACAGAGTATAAAAAAACATTTCAGGGCATAGAGGCAAAAAAAGATAGATGGTTTTATATTAATACCTTGGCAATGTTGTTTTATAAAAAAGTTTTAAGATCAAAATATGGCAAGAAGGCGTTAGCGTACTTAAAAGAAAAAAGAGGTCTTAATGACAAAGTCATAGATAAATTTGATATTGGTTATGCTCCTTCATCATGGAGAACTTTAATTTTATTTATGCAAAAAAAGGGAGTAAAAGAAAGCGAGTTAATGAGCGTAGGTTTAGTCTCGAAAAGTGATAGTGGTCGATATTATGATAGATTTAGAGATAGAATAATCTTCCCTTTAAAAAATACCCTTGGATCAATAGTCGGTTTTTCTGGTCGTATTTTGAGCACTGATAATAAAGATGTGCCAAAATATATTAACACTCCCGAAACAACTTTGTATAAAAAAAGAGAGGTGTTATTTGGTATGGATATTGCGCGTAATAGTATACGAAAGAAAGGTTTTGCTATTGTGGTAGAAGGAGAATTTGATGTAATATCTCCTTATCAAAAAGGAATTGATAATATCGTTGCGATAAAAGGTTCAGCTTTAACAAGAGAACAAATGTTTCTTTTAAAGAGATATGCTAACAAGATATATTTAATGTTGGATATGGATGAGGCTGGATCGGAAGCTGTGAAGTTAGCAATTGATAACAGTTTAGACTTAGATTTACAATTAAAGGTTGTTCAATTTGAGGGAGCAAAAGATCCCGACGAGATTGCAAAGACTAATATTTCGTTATTTAAAACCAGTATTAAAAAAGCAGAAAACATTATCGATTTTGTTATAGATAAGCTTTTAAGGGATTTTGATATAAACGATCCATTTGGTAAAAAAAGATTTGCTGAGGAAGTATCTTCATATTTATTAAGAATTAAGAATCCGATTATTAAAGATTTCTATCTTAAAAAAGTAGCTGGCATTCTCGATATAGACAAGAACTCTTTAGTTAATTTACTGAGAACAAAGAAGATTAAGACTGAGTCTAAAAAAGCTTATAAGACAGAGATAAACAAGGACAATATAAGTGGTAAAAAAATGGTTGAGAGATATATTTTATCTTATATTTTAGGAAACGGTGATGTAAAGAAAAAATACAAAAAGGTGTTTTCTATATTAGATGTGGATGATTTTGAAACTCCCTCGCTAAGATTATTAATAGACAAGCTCGGTTCTTTTCTAAATAAAAATAGCAAGTTTAATATTAAAAAGTTTATTGCTCTTATTCCTCCTGAACTTAGAGATATACTTGACGAAATATATTTATTATCTTCTTTAACCTCTCTTTCTGACACAGAGAACAAGATTAATCCAAAGAGTATTGATAGATCAATACTTCGTTTTCGTAAGGCAGCTCTTACTCGTAAGATTAAATCTTTATATAAAAGTGACAAAAGTAATACTTCTGATGAAATAAAAAAGCTTATTAATAAGAGAAAAGAGGTGGAAAAAAAACTAATAAGCTTATAAAATATTAACCATGTCTAAACATAAAGCCGTTACTACTCTAAAGAATTTACTTGACCAGGGAAAAGAAGATGGTTTTATTGTTCAAGATGATATTTTGCTGGTATATCCTGACCCTGAGAATCATATAGAGGAGATTGATGATTTTTTTAACACAGCCTTAGAAGATGGAATATACATATTTGAGACAGTATCATCGCGTGATGAATTAGATACTCAAAAATCAGCTGAAAAATTAGAGAAAGAGATAGAAGAGTTAGTAGCATCAGCCCATGGGGAATCTTTGGATCCTATAAAAATGTATCTGAAAGAGATAGGACGTACTCCTCTTTTAACTCATCAACAAGAGATAGATCTAGCTCAAAGATATGAAAAGGGGGAT
Source organism: Candidatus Roizmanbacteria bacterium (assembly GCA_027002315.1). Taxonomy (GTDB): domain Bacteria; phylum Patescibacteriota; class Microgenomatia; order UBA1406; family GWC2-37-13; genus JALWZV01. The sequence continues at coordinate 22,683 of JALWZV010000019.1, forward strand.
TTGAAGGCTAAAGAAGTTTTAACGAGGTCTAATTTAAGATTGGTTGTCTCAATTGCTAAAAAATACTTAGGAAGAAGACTTTCCTTTTTGGATTTAATTCAAGAGGGCAACAAAGGTTTAATTCGTGCAGTTGAAAAATATGATTGGAGAAGGGGATATAAATTTTCTACTTACGCTACATGGTGGATTAGACAAGCTATTACTAGAGCAATAGCAGACCAGTCGCGTACTATCAGAATTCCTGTTCATATGGTAGATCAAATAAATAGATATTATAAAACGAAACGCAAACTGACTCAAAAGTTAGGAAGGGAACCAACAAATAAAGAAGTTGCCAAAGAGATGCAGATGGAGGAGTCGGCGATTGAAAATCTAATTAAGATATCCCAACATCCGAAGTCTCTTTCAACCCCAATTGGGGATGATAAGGAAACAAGCTTAGAGGAGTTCGTGGCTGATAGACAAAAGCCAAGTTTATATGAGCTTGTTTCACGTGGACTATTAAGAGAAACCTTGAATGATGTTTTAAAAACTTTATCAGAAAGAGAGAGAAAGGTTTTAATGATGAGATTTGGATTAAACGATGGAAAACAAAAAACATTAGAGGAGGTAGGTAAGGAGTTTAATGTAACGAGGGAAAGAATTAGACAGATAGAGGCGAAGGCTATTAAAAAATTAAGACATCCAACTAGAGCAAGGAAACTACGTGACTTTCTCGAGTAATTTTTATGGGTATTAACATTAATAAATGTTATCTTAACAACGTATAAACCCACTTTTGTTGATTATTTTCTATGGACATAGAAAATATTTTATGTATTAATGAATTACATGCGAGGTAATTTCTTTTATAGAAGGCTTGGAAACAGAGTTGCGTATGAAAGAAAAAGGCATAGTTTATCTCAAGAAACACTATCTTTAATTACAGATATAGATAGAACATATATAGTAAAGATAGAGAAAGGCAAAGCTAACCCAAGCATAAAGGTGATTCGTAAAATAGCACGTGTTTTTAAAATGAAGGTGAGTGATTTGTTGGAAGGGGTTTAATCTCTCTTGATTTTGTCTGTATATAGCTGTAAATTAATAATGATGTCTAAAAAAACCACTCGTCTTCAAAAAGCCTTTAATACATGGTCAATAGTGCTTATCATATGGGCGTTATACAGAGCTAAGTTTTCTGTCCCTTTGATTTATGATGAGTTTTTAATAAAACCATTAATATTTATCGTTCCCGTAATATACTTTTATCGCAAATTAAAGTTGCCTCTTAAACAAAATATTCACATTTTTTCTAAAGACGTAAAACTAGATTTTTTTATTGGAGCTATTGCTGGAGTTATTATTTTTGTTGCTGGTGTTGCTGCACACTTTATTAAAACTGGCAATGTCCTCTTCCATGTCCAGTACAGATATTTACTGTTCTATGCCTTGATTTTTTTAGTGTCGTCTATTTCTGAGGAATTTATATCAAGAGGTTTTATGGTACATGAACTTCAGATAGAGTATAAAAATATTTTTAAAACAGTGTTTTACTCAAGTGCTTTGTTTGTTTTTTTACGTATACCAATAATATTTACTCAACCCAATCTAAAAGGACCAATAATTTTAACACTGCTTTTAATGGACTTTTTTTTAGGGGTTATAAATTCCTTGGTATATCTAGAAAGAAAGAGTTTAGTTGTCCCAATTTTTATTCACACATTTTATAGCCTTTCTATTTTGCTGTTTGTTTGATTAGATTTAAAACCTCTTCATCCCTAAGTTTATACTTGGCCTTTCTGTTTAGAGGTATATATTTAACCACGGCTAAAAGAAAGCCAAGGAGAAATTCTTTTTGCTTTTTAATCACCGTAAAATAAAAAAGGTTATATGGAAGGAGTAAAAGGTGTTGTAGGACCATTTTTGTATCTCTGATGTTTTTCCAGATAAAGAGAAATTGATTTCTGTAAGCTATCTTCTTAATTTTGGATGAGCTAAAATATTTACTTATAGTTCCTTCGTGTTTATGTTTTACCTTAATACTTGCGTCAAAGTACACTGAGTATCCACTTTTCCAGGCTCTGTATGATAAATCAATATCTTCCCAGTAATAAGGGTTATAAAGATTATCAAAACCCCTTAGATTCGCAAACTTTTTTTTATCAATAACAGACGCTCCTCCTTCTGCCCAAGCTGTAAATCCAGAAGTAATTGCCTTGTTTTTTTTATGAAACATTAAACCTTTTTTCCAGTAGAGAATATTTTTCCCAACAATCTCATTGTTTTTCTCAATCTGAGCAAAAGACACCGCAAATACTTTTGGTGAGTTTGTAAGCAATTGTACGGCTTTTAAAAAAGAGTTATCCAGTAAAATAACGTCAGAGTTTAGCAACATAACGTATTGAGAAGATGCATTTTGCACCCCTTTGTTTACAGCTCCAGAAAATCCTAAATTTTTATCGTTTTCTATAACAATAATATCTTTGGATATTTTGTTCACATCTAATGATATCCTTTCTCTAGGATAATCGTTTACCACAATTACCTCGTGTTCTTTTATCAAGGTGTAGTTATGTTTCAAGTTGTGAAGAAACATACCCTTATTTTTATAAGTAGGTATGACTACTGATATTTTATTC
>JALWZV010000020.1:0-1680 GCA_027002315.1 Candidatus Roizmanbacteria bacterium
GTAATAGCAAAGTAGTGATAGACCAAGAAAGATTAGAACACTTCAATAAAGAAAAAGACAATTATAAGAAAAGCAATCCAACAAAGAAGAACAGTCCGTCAGACTTAGCCTATGTAATCTATACCTCGGGCACAACAGGGAAACCCAAAGGAGTGATGATAGAACATCGGAATGCCGTATCGATGTTACACTGGTCACAACAAGAATATAACACCAAGGATTACGATATCGTCTATGCATCCACCTCCCATTGTTTCGATTTATCCATTTATGAAATGTTTTACCCATTATCAGTAGGTAAACCCATAAAAGTTTTAAAGAGTGGTTTAGAAATAAGCAGTCATTTACAGACAGACCATAAGGTTTTAGTAAACACTGTTCCCACAACCCTACAAGCACTCATAGCCGAAGGACAAGATTTAAAACCTATAACAATATTAAATCTGGCAGGTGAACCCTTTCCTGTAAAAATTGCAAAAAAGCTGTCAAAAACAAACATAGAAGCCCATAATTTATATGGTCCTTCTGAAGACACCACCTATAGCACGAGTTATACCTTAGAAAAAGATAAAGAGTACCGCAATATCCCTATAGGTCGTCCAATTACCAACAGTCAGGTTTATATCTTAGATGAGAATTTAAGACCCTTGCCCATAGGATTAGAAGGCAAACTCTACCTATCAGGAGCAGGATTATCCAGAGGCTATCTAAACAAAGAAGAATTAACCCGAGAGAAGTTTATAGCGAATCCTTTTAAAAAAGGGACAAAGATGTATGATACGGGCGATATAGCGAGATGGTTGCCAAGCGGCGAGATAGAATTTATAGGCAGACAAGACAGCCAAGTAAAACTACGAGGCTATCGGATAGAATTAGGTGAGATAGAAACAGTGATAAACAGTCAAAAAGAGATAGACCAGGCCATTGTTACTATAGATATCCTAAAAAAGGATAAAGTATTAGTAGCTTATCTAGTAGGAAAAAACATAGACAAACAAGCTTTACGAAGCAGTTTACAAGAGTACTTACCAGACTATATGATGCCCAATCACTATATAGAAATAGAAAAAGTACCCTTAACTCCTAATGGCAAGATAGACAAAAAGGCATTACCATCAATAACAGGAGAAGATTTAATACAAAGAGAATACGTAGCCCCCACAACCAAAACAGAGAAGAAATTAGTGGAGATATGGCAAGAGGTATTAGGAATAAAAAAAATAGGCATTACCGATAATTTCTTTGAACTGGGAGGAAATAGCTTGATGATGATACAAGTAATTAATACAATTAATAAACAATTTGATTCCTCATTTGAAATCAAAGATATGTTTTCCTCACAGGATATAAGGAAAATTTCAAAATTGTTAGAGTTTCAAAATTACCAAAGAAATTCAGATAATAATTTCTTATCAGAAAATACTGACGAGATAATCATTTAAATTTATGAAATTAGAATTATTAAAACAACTTCAGGATCTTAATATTAGATTAACCATTGAAGAAGGAGATTTAAAGGTCAATGCCCCAAAGGGCATAATGACAAAAGAGTTAATTAATGAAATTAAAGCCCAAAAAAAAGACTTACTCAAGTTAATTTCAAAATCCACCCCTATTCCAAGGGCAAAACAGGTTTCATTTTACCCACTAACTCCCTCTCAACATAGGCTATGGGTTTTA
>JALWZV010000020.1:1690-2224 GCA_027002315.1 Candidatus Roizmanbacteria bacterium
TAAGTCAATTAGAAGGTGGAGATCTAGCCTATAACATGCCTGGAGTAATAAAATTAAAAGGCAATTTAGATACCTCAAAATTTTCAAAAGCTTTCAAGCTTTTAATCAACCGTCATGAGATATTGCGCACGTATTTTAAGCCAGACAAGAGCGGTCAGGTCAAACAATACATAAAACCAAGCAAGGCATTAAAATTTAACATACAAGAACAAGACTGTAGAAAAAAGACAAAAAAGGCGATAGAAAAAGAAATAAAAACACACTATAACCAACCCTTTGATTTAGAAAAGGCCCCATTATTACGCGGGACACTACTAAAGACAAAAGAGACAGAATACCTTTTCACATTAACGATGCACCATATCATAAGTGACGGATGGTCTATGGAATTACTCATTACCGAGATTATAAATACCTATAACCATCTTCAAGAGTCAAGGTCTTATCACCCTATCCCTTTAAGAATACAATATAAAGATTACAGCATATGGTTACACAAAGAATTAAAGGAAGTAAAATATAAAAAATCAGAAC
>JALWZV010000021.1 GCA_027002315.1 Candidatus Roizmanbacteria bacterium
GGCAATAACTAAGAAGAAGTAATCAAACCTTAATACAAAACTTAAAGAGAGTTTGGTTTAAATACAGAAGCATAGGTTATATAGGTAATACGAGTTGACATAGGGTGTCTCGTAGGTTGGAGTTGCGGCTAATTTTTCTTCTTGATTTTTTCTGCTAATTTGCTAAACTTATTACTCACGCTGAGATCCCGGGTAAGAGTTATTAATATAAATCCTGGGTGAGCTTGTTCCAACAAGAATGCGTAAAAACCATGAAAAGAGAACTTAAAGCAAAAAAAATTGAGGAAGCAACTTCAATGCTTCAAAACTTCAAAAACTTTGTTGTTTTTAACTACGGGTCAATATCTCACAAAGACCTTGAAAAGATAAGAAAAGCTCTAAAGCAGTTCAACACAAAGATAACGGTTATTAAAAACACCTTCTTGAGAAAAGCCCTTAACAAAATAAAAGATAAGAACTCATCTTTAAAAGAGCTTTCTAAAAAACTCTTGCCATTAAAGGGTTCTACTGGAATATTAATATTCGAAAAAGATTGGGATAAACCTTTGGTGGAGTTTAATAAGATGACAAAAGATACTGATGTGTTTGAGTATAAAGGGGCAATTATAGACTCAGTAGTGTACGAAAAAGAGTACGTGTCCTACATCGCTAATCTTCCTCCAAAAGAACAAATTGTTGCTAAATTAATAGGAAGTATGAAGTCTCCTTTGAATAAATTAATCATGAGTTTGAAATATAACACCAATAAGTTTGTGTACGTGCTTAAAAATAAAACAAAAAATTAAAAATTAAATTAAAGGAGAGGGGGTGACAAAAATGGCAGAAGAACAAAAAAAAGAAAAAGGTTTACCTAGCAAACTAGATAAAATAGCAAAAGAGATTGAATCTTTAACCGTTGTTGAGTTATCTGAGTTAGCTAATTATTTAGAGGATAAGTTTGGCGTTACACCAATGGCTGCGGCAGTTGCTGCTCCAGCTCAAGGAGGAGTATCTCAGGCATCAGAAGCAAAGGAAGAAAAATCAACCTTTAATGTTGTGTTGGCAGATATGGGTGCAAATAAATTGGCAGTAATAAAAACCGTAAGAGAACTCAAACCTGATTTAGGATTAATGGATGCAAAGAAATTGGTTGAGTCTGCTCCAAAAGAAATACTTACAGGTGTTAAGAAAGACGCTGCTGAAGAAGCAAAGAAAAAATTAGAAAGCGCAGGAGCTAAAGTAGAATTGAAGTAAAAAAAATATGAGCAAAAAATATGATGCCGGCTCTATCCTTGTCTTAGAGGGACTGGAACCAGTAAGACAAAGACCGGCAATGTACATAGGAAGTACATCTCAAACCGGAGTCAACCACTGTCTAAATGAGATTATCGACAACGCTATAGATGAAGCGTTAGCGGGGTTTTGTAATGAGATTCAGATCGAGATTAAGAAAAATGGGTACATGACAGTTATAGACAATGGACGAGGTATTCCTGTTGATATCATCCCAAAATATAAGAAGTCAGCCCTTGAGGTTGTGATGACAAAGTTACATGCTGGAGGAAAATTTAAGTCCAGTGTTTACAAGATATCAGGAGGACTTCATGGTGTCGGCTCTTCCGTGGTTAACGCCCTGTCAGAACATCTTATAGTTGAGGTCAGAAGAAACGGGAAAATATACAGACAAGAGTACAAAAAAGGCGTACCTCTTTCCAAAGTTCAACAAGACACCAAATCAATCTTGGGTATAAAAAGTGAGACAGGCACAGCTATATCTTTTTTACCAGACAAAGATATATTTAAAGAAACAACAAGAATAGATTATAAAAAACTCAAGAAGCAAATAAAGGAAAGAGCCTATCTTATCAAAAATGTTTTTTTTAAGATATTTAATGAGGAACTTAATGAAAAAATTGCTTATTACTTTGACGGAGGAATAATTTCACTCTTAAGAGATATTAACAGGAACAAGAAAAAAATACATTCTCCAATATACATAACTAAAAAAGATGGCAAAATAGAGGTTGAGATAGCCCTACAATACACTAACTCGGTAACAGAGTCCATACATTCATTCGTAAATGTAATAAACACCAAAGAAGGGGGAACTCATTTGACAGGATTTCGATCTGCTTTGACTAAGTCAATAAATCAATACGCTAAAAACCTTCTTGGCGATAAGCTTAAAGACTCACTCACAGGAGATGATGTAAAAGAAGGTTTGAGCGCTATTGTGTACATAAAGATGCCGTCCACTAATCTTCAATTTGAGGGACAAACCAAGATGAAACTTGGAAACTCAGAGGTTCAGGGGGTAGTTCAACAGGCAACATTTGAGTACTTATCGTCTTTCTTTGAAGAAAATCCAAACGTTGCGAAAGCGATCATCTCAAAGGTGCTCTTAGCTCAAAAAGCAAGATTGGTAGCTAAAGCTGCAAAAGATGCTGTTTTGAGAAAAGGAGCATTGGATGGTGCAAGTCTTCCGGGTAAATTAGCAGACTGTCAAGAAAAAGATCCAACAATGTCTGAGATCTTTATAGTGGAAGGTGATTCCGCTGGAGGATCAGCTAAACAAGCTAGAGATAGACGTTTTCAAGCAATATTGCCTCTAAGAGGAAAAATTTTAAACACAGAGAGAGCTTATCTCGATAAGGTCTTAGCCTTTAAAGAGATTAAAGACTTAGTTATCGCTCTAGATATGGGAATTGGCGAAAGCATAAATTATAAAAAACTCAGATATCATAAGATTATTATTATGACAGACGCCGATGTAGATGGAGAACACATCACAACTCTTATCCTAACATTCTTTTTTAGACACTTACCACAAATCGTTGAAAATGGACACCTGTACATTGCTCAACCTCCTTTATATAAAGTACAACATGGAAAAAAACATTATTATGTCTACTCTGACGAAGAAAAAGTAAAGATGGTAGAGGAGATTAAAAAACAGAGCCCTAACACTAAAATATCCATACAAAGATACAAGGGTTTAGGAGAAATGAATCCAGAACAATTATGGGAAACAACTATGAATCCAGAAAACAGAGTGTTAAAAAAAGTTACGATTGAAGACGAGGAAGAAGCAGATAAGGTATTCTCTATGCTGATGGGGGAAGAGGTTCCACCTAGAAAGAAATTTATCGTTAGCAATGCACACCTAGCTGAACTAGATGTTTAAAAATTAAAAGTTTTATTTTTAAAAAAATATGGATATAAAAAAAGTACCCGCAGGAGATAATCCACCAGCGGAAATAAACGTTTTTGTTGAGATTCCAGAAGGTTCATCCGTTAAATACGAATTAGATAAAAAGATGGGTGTTATGGTTGCAGATAGACTAATGTACACAGCAATGCATTACCCATTTAATTATGGATTTGTTCCCAACACTCATGCAGAGGACGGAGATCCAATAGATGTTATCATTCTTATGAGACATCCTGTTTACCCAGGTGTTGTCGTAAAATCTCGTCCTATTGGAATGTTGGAGATGGAAGATGAAGCAGGTATAGACACAAAGATCATAGCCGTTCCATCGGAAAAAATAGATCCTTTTTATGGACATATTAAAGATATATCTGAGGTTGATCAAGCGACCAAAGATAAACTTAGACATTTTTTTAATCACTACAAAGAAATAGAGAAGGGAAAATGGGTTAAAACCAAAAGATTCTTAGGAGCAGAAGAGGCTAAGAAAGCTATTACAAAATCCTTAAAATAAACAAATATGGATCATAAGATTGTCACAACACAGATAACAAAAGAGATGAAAAAGGCGTACTTAGACTACGCAATGTCAGTAATTGTCTCAAGAGCGTTACCTGATGTACGTGACGGTCTTAAGCCTGTCCAGAGAAGAATACTGTACGTGATGTATAAGATAGGACTAACATCCTCATCGCATTTCGCAAAATCATCACGTGTTGTTGGAGAAGTCTTAGGAAAGTATCATCCTCATGGTGATTCCTCAGTATACGAAGCTCTTGTACGTATGGCTCAAGATTTTTCGATGAGGTATCCTTTGGTTAATGGACAAGGTAATTTCGGTTCTGTGGACGGTGATCCAGCTGCTGCAATGCGTTACACAGAGGTAAAGCTGAATAAAATAGCCGAGGAGCTATTGATAGATATTGATAAAGAAACTGTTCCTTGGGAAAACAACTTTGACGGAACGCTTAAAGAACCAAAATATCTACCGGCAAAATTACCCAACATATTGCTTATGGGAGCAGAGGGAATTGCTGTTGGAATGGCGACAAAGATACCTCCGCATAATTTAGGAGAGATCGTGGATGCAATTATTCACCTTATATCTTCAGCAAAAAAGACAGAGGATGACGGTAGTTTGTTTTTTGACTCAACGGTAGATAAAATTCTCGAGTTCGTAAAAGGACCAGATTTCCCAACAGCAGCCATAGCCTATGGAAAGTCTGACATTAAACAAATGTATGTTACGGGAAGAGGAAAGATACTGATTCGAGCTCGCATAGAAGAAGAAACAACTAAAAAGGGAAGGCAGAGAATTATTGTTAAGGAGCTTCCATACCAAGTAAATAAAGCCTTGTTAATAAAAAAGATTGCACAGTTGGTTGTTAACAAAAAAATAACGGGCATATCAGATTTAAGAGATGAATCTGATAGGGAAGGAATGAGAGTGGTTATTGAGTTAAAGAGAGATGCTTCTTATAAAAAAGTCTTAAATAACCTTTACAAATTTACAAACCTACAAACAACATTCCCAGCTAATATCGTAGCCTTGGTAGACGGAGTTCCTCAAACTCTCGGTATTAAAAGAATTTTAGAGTTGTACATCAAACACAGGGTTCAGATTGTAACCAAAAGATCAGAGTTTGAGCTTAAACAGGCAAAGAATAGAGCTCACATACTCGAAGGGTTTTTAATAGCATTAGATAACATAGACGAGGTTGTTGAGATAATTAAGAAATCAGAGAGTGAACAAGTAGCAAAGCTTAATTTGATTAAGAGGTTCAAGTTTTCCGACGCACAGGCTCAAGCAATCTTGGATATGCAGTTGAAAAGATTGACTGGTCTAGAAAGAGCCAAAATAGAGCAGGAACTTAAAAAACTAAAAGAGATCATCTCTTACTTAGAAGGTTTATTAGCAGATGTATTCAAAATATTAGACGTTATTAAAAAAGAACTGTTAGAACTAAAGAAAAAATATGGGGATGAACGAAGAACGGAGATTATGGATTATAAACCAAACTTAATAACAGATGAACAACTTATAGAGAATAAAGAGGTTATTATCGTTCTGACCAAACAAGGATACATCAAGAGCATACCTCGCGGTACATTTAAAGTACAACACAGGGGGGGAAAAGGTGTCATTGGAATGACTACTAAAAATGAAGATAATATTTATCTTATTACTAAGGCAATGACTCATGATTACGCATTATTCTTTACCAACATGGGAAGAGTCTTTAAAACGAGAGTCTGGGAAATACCTCAAGGAACCAGAACGTCAAAGGGTAAAGCAATAGTGAATCTTTTAACATTGAGACCGGAGGAAAAAGTAACCTCGATGCTTACCTTCAAAGAAGAGGGAATTAAAGGGAAATATATTCTTATGGCAACAGAAAAAGGAGTCGTTAAAAAAACAGAGTTTGCCAAATTCGCAAATATTAGAAGTAATGGTTTGATAGCTATAAGACTAGATGAAAAAGATAAGCTACTGTGGGTCAAAATTACACAGGGTACCGACAACGTTATCATGGTTACAGAACAAGGGAAAGCTATTGTCTTTAAAGAGCAAGAGATTAGAGTTATGGGTAGATCAGCTAGAGGAGTTAGGGGAATAAAACTCAACACAAATGACCAGGTTACCTCAACAAACATTTTCTCAAACAAAGATTTTAATAAAAGTCTTTTGGTTATTACTCAAAAAGGGGTAGGAAAAAGAACATCACTAAAACTATTCCGAGGACAGCATCGCGGAGGGAAAGGTGTTAAGGTATCATCACTGAACCAAAAAACCGGCCCAATTGCTATATCCAAGATTGTTGATAAAGATGATAAAACGATTGTTATCACCAGCAAAAAAGGTCAAGTTGTAAAAATCCCTTTAACCTCTGTTCCACCACGTTCACGTTCAGCTAAAGGAGTGATTATCATGAGATTCAGCAACTCTAATGACTGTGTTACTAGCGCTACGGTAATAAAATAATACATAAAAGGGCTTTAAAAACAATCAAAAGTGTGATATAATGCATCTTATAATGCGAGTTGACGGAAAGGCGATATCTTCTTTTCTTAAAAAAGAAATTAAGAAAAAAATTAAAGAAAACAATCTTTCAAATCTTAAACTGGTGGTCATTGTTGTAGATAATAAAACACACGACCAATCAACCTTCGTCAAAGCTAAAGAAAAACAGGCAAAAAGTTTAGGAATAGAATTTGAACTTATAGATATTAAAAGAGTTCCACTATTCGAGAAATTTGTAAGATTGTTACAAAAAATTGCAAATAAAAAAAGCAATACCGCAATTATTATTCAACAACCATTACCTAATGGTTTGTCAACGAAAACAATATACAAGTTCATTCCTCTTGTAAAAGAAATAGAAGGTCATCTTAAAAAAACAGTTTTTATGCCACCAATAGGACAAGCTGTCATAACAATATTAAAGTATATTTATATAACTAAGGGTGAGGTGGACGAGAGATTGTTGCTTGATGTGGAAAACGACAAGCACACATTTAAAACTCTACTAAAAAATAAAAACGTTGTTTTGATAGGAAGGGGAATTACTGGGGGATTGCCTATAGGTAAAACACTTACACAGTTTAAAATAAACCACCTTAACATTAACTCTAAAACCTCGAATGTAGACAGATATCTAAAATCAGCCGACATTATTATCTCAGCTGTTGGAAAAAAAGTAATAGAGGCAAGTAAGTTAAAAAAGGGCGTAAACTTAATTAACGTTGGAGTAAGAAAAGAAAACGGTAAGTTGCGAGGAGACTATGATGAAGAAGAGATAAAAGATATTGCAGGTTTTTACACTCCTACACCGGGAGGAATAGGACCAATTGATGTAAGCTTCCTTTTTAATAACTTAGTAAAATCAGCTATTATTCAACAAAAAAAGAATAGATGAAAGTAACTGTAATTACCGGACAAACAGCAACCGGTAAAACCAGATTAGCTCTCAACATATCTTCAAAAAATAATAAAAGTAGTATTATCAATATCGACTCCAGACAAATCTACAAAAAACTTGACATCATCACAGGTAAGGATATTAAAAGTGGTAGTGCGTTTAATCTAATTGAAAAGTACGATGGCTTTGATATCGGGTTCTATAATCTCGAACAACAAAAAGTATGGCTATATGATGTTGTAAATCCAGATAGATATTTTTCTGCGTATGACTGGGAAAAAGTCTTTCTACATCTGTTTCAATATTTAAAAAGGCAGGGAGTAAATCAGATAGTGATAATCGGTGGAACATATTTTTATATTCATTATTTACTATATCAAAGAGAAGGTAAAAACATAAAGATAAACTGGGAATGGAGAAAAAGAATGGAAAAAAAAGAGCTCAAAGAGATAATAAAAAAAATTATTGATATTAACCCAAGCTTTTATTTATCACTATCAGAAAGTGATAAAT
>JALWZV010000022.1 GCA_027002315.1 Candidatus Roizmanbacteria bacterium
ATATTAAAGAATGTGAGTGGAGATGGAATAAAACTAAAACCCAAATGGAACAAGAATTAGTTAAAATTTTAAAGAAATACAATAAAAATTAATAATTTGCTAGTCAAGAGCCTTAATAATTAGTAATTTTATATTTTTATTCTTCATTCTTTATTCTTCACCCATGATTGATTATTGCCTTTGTCTAAGTAGATAACACTTCCTAATACAATAAATATCGTTCCTAAGAATGGAAAGCTTAAACGTATATAAGTCCCAAGCATCCTGCTCAAAACCAGCATAATCCCTATATACTTGAACATAAACCAAACTAAATATGCTAATAAAGTCACAGTATAGGCTTGCTTAAAGGTTATTTCTTTAAACGACGTAAACCTTGCTACTAATTTTAAAACGAAAGCGTACCATAAATTGGCAATAAGCATTGTAAAAAAGATGAAGAAAACAGCTAAGAAGGGGAGTGAAAAATACATTTTTTTTACCATAAAAACAATCCTTGGGTAATTTTTCTCCAACTTCGTCCTTAAACTCATCTTGCTTATAACTACATTTACACTAGACGGTATCTTTCTAACGCTATATATCTTGTCTTTCTTTGAGTACAATATGTAGTTTCTACTTACCTTTGCTATTGGATAACAAAGATCTTTATACATCGTCCTATACCCATTCAGGTCATTATCGATAAGCCTTTCTTTGAAAAGAATCCCTATTTTTGTTTTTTTATCTAACATTAAACAATAAGGCAAGGTTTTGTTTACAGAAACTACTCCTTTTGTCACTTTAACTGTTAAATCTGATGGGTACTCATTGTTAATATAGTTATCCGCTTTGTTGTAAAAGTTACCAATAAAATCGTAAAAAACATGAACAGGTAAAATTGCAGTAAACCACACAACAGGAAACACTACCAACAAGGTTATGAAAACAGTCAAAAGCGCTTTTTTTAAACTTACGTCTTTCATATTTGTAGATTTGCTATTTTATAACATAACTTATCTTTTTCGTCAATAAAAATAAAATACTAAACACTTGTTGCGGGTTTGGTTTTACTTTGAAATAATATAGATACGTGATAGGTCAAGAGGGCTTGTAGTGTTTTTACGAAAATTTACAACAGTTACTAAATTCCTCCATGGCATTTTTTTTTAAAAAACATTTTAACAAAGCGACTAACACAAACTTAATATTAGATTTCGACAGCACTTTTATTACAAGTGAGGGGTTGGAAGAACTCTCAAAAATAGCACTAAGTCAAGACCCTTTAAAAAAAGAAAAGATACAAAAAATACAAGAGATTACTAATCTTGGAATGGAAGGAAAAATTGATTTTGGTACAAGTTTGAGAAAAAGGGTTCAGTTATTAAAAATTACTAAAAATAACATCAAAGAATCAGTTGGAGTTTTAAAACGAAAGATTACACCATCTATCAAAGAAAATAAAAAGTTTATAAAAAATCACGGCAATCAAATCTATATTATATCTGGAGGATTTAGGGAGTTTGTTCTCCCTATAACTCAAGATTTTCTTATTCCAAACAGTCATGTTTTTGCAAATAATTTTGTTTTTAATAAAAAGGGGGTTGTTGTAGGAGTGGACGAGTTCAATCCGTTGTCTAAAGCTCAAGGCAAGGTTAAGGTCGTTCAGAGCTTGAATTTAAAAGGTAAGACTATTGTTGTTGGTGATGGCTATACTGACTACCAAATAAAGAAGGCAGGAGTAGCAGAAATTTTTATAGCTTTTACCGAAAATGTAAATAGAGAAAGGGTTGTAGAAAAAGCAGATATGGTTATTTCTAATTTTGATTCTCTCATAGATTTACTGAACTAGTCATATATAAAAATTTATTATAAGGATGCAGTTTTTATCAAATATCATAATGCACTCCAAAAAAATCGGAATTTAGTAAAATATCACAGGTTAAATCAACTATATAAAATAAAATGGAGGTTTTAGTAAATCATGAAGAACAAAGAGGTATAAATATATCAGCTCAGGAACTACTCAACATTCTTACTTTATTTAAGAACGGCAGAATTAACAGAATGTTTCCTCAAAGTGAGTTTGAGTTTGCCTTGGAAGAGGACTCCACTGCCTCAGCTGTATCTGTGTTCAAAAAAGAAGATGGTATGAGATGGTTATACTTTAAATTAAGAGATAGATCTTCTGACGGACCTTCGTGGAACGAAACTCCTTTAACAACGTGGCCTTATAAACACCAGGATGATTGTTTTAATCTTGGAAAAGCGGTTGAACAATCAAGGTACTGGGGTCATCCTAAAAAACCTCTAACAGATGTCTTTGAACCAGAGCTGGCTACATTTATAATCAACCCTTTCGATGCGTTACCATACAACAATCCGACAAGAGATAACTTAGAAACATGGCTGGAAGAATGGTTGTCGGTATATCACAACCCTCAATCACCATTTCCAGGACAGTTCTCACTTGCTAAAATTCCAGGCTTGGCTAATTACATGTTGGAGGCAACAAAGGTTCTACTGCAACAAAAAGGATATGATTATCTCACATCTGTACCAACATGGCTACACGTCGCATTACTAAATAAAAGTTACGGTTTTAAGTTTATGTATCCGCAGGATGAGAAGAGAGTG
The DNA here is from genome assembly GCA_027002315.1 of Candidatus Roizmanbacteria bacterium. Taxonomy (GTDB): domain Bacteria; phylum Patescibacteriota; class Microgenomatia; order UBA1406; family GWC2-37-13; genus JALWZV01. Next base: position 2,617 of record JALWZV010000022.1, read on the forward strand.
TATCAACTTCTCAAAAAATTACCTCACAGAACAGTTAAGGAACGAAAAGAGGCATCCTGGATTACCATGCTTCAGTTTTGGGCTCAATTAGCCGAAAATGTTGGCTTAAATCCAGAGTCAATAATAGATGACCCCTCCTTTATCCTACGAGATGAAGATGGTAAAATCTTAACATACCCGTTAACCCCAAATCGAAATTTATGGCAAATACTCAAAGTAGTGTAATCAACATTTTTACAGACTTAGTTAAGATACCAAGTCCTTCTGGCAAAGAAGAATTAGTAAGACAATACATTCTAAAGAAAATTAAAAAAATAGCAGATTATTTATACATAGATAAAGCAGGAAATGTTTATATTAAGATTAAGGGTAACTCCAGCAAAACTCTACTTATATGCGCCCATATGGACACTGTCAAACCAACTGGTGTTCAAAATCCTAAAATAAAGGGTGAGTATATTCACTCTAACGGAAAATACGTTTTAGGAGCAGATAACAAAGCAGCGGTTGCAGCTATATTGTCTTATTTACTGACTTTAGATAAAAAAAGCCTTCCTGTAACCTTAGAGATACTTTTTACAGTGAGAGAGGAAACAGAGGGTGGAATAAGAGAGTTTCCAAAAGAAAAAATTAAGGCCAAACAGGCGTTTGTTATAGACATATCAGGTCCAATGGGGTCTGTTGTAACAAAAAGCGCTTACGTCGGAGGATACGCTGTCTATAGCAAAGCAAAGGGTTGTCATGTCAAAAGAATTAACACGAACACTGTTCATCCGCTTAATTTATTGTCTCAATTCATCAAAAAAATTCCTTTCGGACGAATAACAAAAGACACCATTGTTAACATAGCTAAAGTAAGGATGGGAGAAAGTTATAATAGCGTGCCAGAATTACTTTACTTTACAGGAGAGATAAGAAGTTTTAATCAAAAAACATACACAGAGTTTTTTAAGAAAGTACAAAAAACTATAAAAGCACTTGATGAAAGAATAGGCACAAGCTCCAAACTGGAGTTATATCCGTACTGCAAAGGATATTCCTTAAAAGAAAAGGATTTAAAAACAATAAAAAAAGTGTTTAGAAAGTTAAAGATGAAACTTAAAGGAGTTGAGACTTTCGGAGTAGGAGACTCAAATATTCTTGCTGAATGGGGGATTAAACCAATAAATATCTCAAGTGGCGCTTTAAGTGTTCACACCACAAAAGAAAGAATCTCAAAAAAATCACTAATTCTCTCTCAAAAAATATTAGAAGAATACATCAACCTATTTGATACCAGCAGCTAATTCTTTCATTATCTCAAAATAACTCTACGTGATAACCTCATATATATCTTCTTTTTTAGCTCTCACAACGTAAGTAAAATTATAACTGTTTTTATGATATAAATCATAATAAGAGTAGGGGGTCACGTCTCTTTCTGTCTCCAAAACTTTCTGTATAAAAATCACAATGAAATACTAGACTACGTACGAAATTTGCAACTTGCCAACTCTCTGTTGCTAAGATAAATTCTCTCTCATCTCTTAATAAATATCTAGCCACCGATAAACTACTCTTTATAACTGAATGTGAAGATGCATCTGGGTAAGGATAAAACAAAGTCACTCTGTTAACATTAAAGTTTCTATCTAATACACTCATGTTCTTTTTTACATCTTCTATTTTCATAGGAAGATAAATGATGTTTTTTAAAGCAACACCACTCCTAAAAATATTAACTAGATTTAATAAGAGTTTATGGTCATAATCATATGGATGATCTCTACCCTGCAATATTCTCTTTATAGAAGGAGGAGCATTGCTACTATGGTTATAATAAAATAAAAGATTAAGTCTCTCTTGCAGTGCGTGTATATCAGGATCAACAACAATTGGTACCTCTCCATTTTGTAAACTCTTAAGAGAAGCATATAAGGTTGCATCTCCAACATGAACAACGACTGGCTTCTGTTTACCTTTTACAATCTCAGGTAATTTACTTAAGTTATCCTCTTCCAAAACTGTTACCAAATCTCGTGGCGGTAATAATCCTTCATATTTATCTGAGATCAATACTTCTCCCATTTTTTCAAACAAAAATTAAATTTATATATTTAACACCAATATTAACTTACTATAGGTCATAGTATAACACATAAGTTACCAGAAACTATAGGAGATAAAATTTTACTCTTCCTAAAAAGAAAGCTTAAAACAATGAGAGTTTTTTAACCTCTTTAGAAAATTTTTCAAGCTCTTTGTCTGATAGAGACTTGATGTAAAAATACAATATTGTGTCTAAACAAAAGAGAGCAACTCTGCCGATGAGATTTAAAAAGAAAAATTTAATCCTACTTTTAATCCCTTTAGGCGGCCTCCTTTTAACCGCAACAAAATTATTATAATAATTAATTGCCAACTGTCCAAACTTACTATTTAAAACACGTCCTATATCAAACTCAAAGCTCAACTCTATCTTCATATTATAATTTTACACAAAAATAGCATAGGGAGACTGAGATAATTCAGACTCAAAAGTATTGTAAACAAGTGTGATAAAATAGAGTATTGATATTTAATAATTACAATGACGATTGGAAGATTTAGAAAACTAAAGGAAAGAATTAGAAAGTTTAACAAGGAGCGAGACTGGGATCAGTTTCACGACCCCAAAAATCTTGCCTTGTCCCTTAGTCTTGAAGCATCAGAGGTGTTAGAGCTATTTCAATGGACACTGGATAATCAGATTAGGCCAGGAAAAGAAAAAGAAATGCCAGGAGAACTTGCAGATGTTTTTTATTTTCTCATTCTTCTTGCAGATTATTACAAGATAGATCTTGTGTCGGCATTAGATAAAAAGATGGATAAAAACGAGAAAAGGTATCCGGTAGAGAAGTCGAAAGGTAATAGTAAAAAATATAACGAGCTTTAATTCACTTGCTAAACATATAGAAACATGCAAAACGATATTTATTTTACGACACCAGATAATATTGAACTTCATGGAGTATTTACTAAACCTAAGGAAAAAACAAACACTCTTGTAATTATGTGTCACGGAATCACTGTAGATTGTAATGAAGGTGGGGCATTTTCAAATTTAGCTGCTAAATTAAAAAGAGTAGGAGTCGCATCTTTTAGATTTGATTTTAGATCTCACGGAAAAAGTCAAGGAAATAACGTTAAGTTTTCACCGTTAGGGGAGATTATTGATCTTGAGACGGCATATAAATTAATGAGGCAAAGACATCGTTTTGAGAAAATTATCCTGCTTGCCGCAAGTTTTGCTGGAGGAATTACCTCTATTTTCGCAGCTAAACATAAGGTTCAGAGTATTGTATTCTGGAATCCTACTATCAATTACAAAAAGAACCTGCTTCATCCATCTCTTCCTTGGACTAAAAAATATTTTGGTAAAAAAGCATTAGACAATGTTCAAAAATATGGGGTCACATACATAGGAAGTAGAAGATTTAAGATAGGGCGGAAATTTTTTGATGATATTAAAAAAATAAATTCAGAGTCAGCTTTGTTATCTTTATCGATCCCAATACTTTTTATTCATGGAGACAAGGATAAGTATGCTGTACTTGAGGATGTTAAAAGATATTCACAACGAATGGAAAATGCCAACTTAGTTATAGTAGAGAATGGTAAACACGGATTACATAATAATAGAAAAGAGGCGGAGATAACAGATGCGGAAACTATTAAGTTTATCCAAAGTATCTAAGAGAAAGTCTTGTACGTAAAGCTATCGAAACTGCCCCTGGAGTTTTAGCATGACCAATAGCCTTGAGAAGTTCATCTTCTAGAAATTACAAGCTAACTCTTCTTCTTTCATTACTGATATGATTAGCAAAAACATAAGAAGGTGGTCCAGGATTTTGAAGGTACTTAGGAATTTCTAGATACTCTGTCTCTATTCCTAAACCCTTGACTATCTTATGCTCTACACTACATCCTAAAGACTGATTCCAATCACCAACAAAAAATACCTTTTGCACTTTTCTGCCTGATAAATCCAAATGTGGCTTAGCCCAAAACTTAACTAAAACAGAAGCAAGCTTATTATAAGCTTCAATTCTCTCTTCACGCTCTCCATCTTTGTTATTTATTTTTACAACAAGATCGGTATTTTCTTCCAACCATCTCTGTGTTCTATCAACAGAGTCTTTATACTCATCGCTGTCAGGATTGAGATTTGCTAAAAACTGTGTCCAAAAAATCAAATAGTCTGTTTCTTGCCAATCTTCTCTTGTTCCAATATGATGCGGAAAGACAACGCCTGAATTATTAAAGCATCTATCAGGATCGGATCCAAATACCATTTGTGCCATCTCTCCATTAGCTAATATTCTTTTTCCTATAGGTAACTCCATATAGCCGGCACTTGTGAGTGGAGTAGAGATATAAACAATTCTCTCGGGTAGTGTATTATAAATAGATCTATAAAGATCAAAAGGATTAAGACGAGTCAGCTCTTCATTAGAGATTAATGACTTAAAATCAAAGGTGTTAAAGTTATCAAACACTCTTAAATCTAAACCCTCATCTTTAAAGAGTTTTACTAAGCTAAACCTTTCCATAGTCCTAACATTTTATTTTCTTCGAATATAATATCAACCCTGTTACTTTTTTTCAAGCTTATTATTTATACTGTTACACCAATTTGATAATGTCATAGTTAACTAGACGAAAATGTCACCCCTATCTGAGGTAAAAAGATAAAATACAAGGGCTTAATTATCAGTTATCTTT
>JALWZV010000023.1 GCA_027002315.1 Candidatus Roizmanbacteria bacterium
GTATTACTATAACACTATGAGACCACATCAGGGAATAAAGAACAAGACACCAGTTGAGTTTAGAAAATCATTACCGAATTAGTTAACATTTACAATTGCGAGCCTGCCTGCCGCAGGCAGGGAGCGAACGGAGAGAGCGACGCGGCAATCCCAAACATCGTCATCGCGAGCGAGCGATGAGCGAGCGTGGCGATCTCCGCCGTTATGGTACTTAGCCTGTCATCGCAACAAACACCGTCATCACGAGGAACGTAGTGACGAAGCAATCCCCATAACGTCATCACGAGGAACGAAGCCACGCTAAGCGTGGCGTAGCGACGAAGTGATCTCCGCCCTTATGTTTTCACAGTGTTATCCCAACAAACACCGTCATCGCGAGCGATCCCGACTCGTCGGGAGAGCGTGGCGATCCCCGCCGTTATGGTATTTAACCCCTCATTGCAAACATAACAAAACCTTCAAGGTTAAAGAGGATCCCGACTTGTCGGGTGACGGGAAAACCTTGAAGGTTAATTTAACTCCCCGCCGTTATGATATTCAATACTAAATACAATTATGTTTTTCATTAGAGTTTGTAATTTAAATTCTTTATTGTTTAGGAATTAAACATTAACTCATTAAAAATTCATTTAAAATTAAAAATTATTAGTAATTAGAAATTGATCTTCTTCTCCCTCTTCTTTCCTCTTGCTTCCACACCTTCTCCTTACTAAAATAAAATTAAATGTCTAAAAAAAGAAAACAAAATCTCACATACCTTCTTCTAGCCTTTATCCTCTCTCTTCTCTTAAACCTCTTCTTCATCTTTAAGGCAATACAAACAAAAACAAAGACCCCACCGGAAAAAACCACCTCCTGTGTCGTCTCAAACGTTATCGACGGCGATACTCTTGTCTGTTCCAACGGCGACACCATAAGGCTTGCAAACATCGACGCTCCCGAGTATCCAAAGCAGTGTTTTTCCCTGCAGTCTAAGAACTACTTAACAAAACTTGTCAACGGTAAAAAACTCAGCTTGCAAAAGCTGGGAGATGATCATTTTGGAAGAAAAGTAGCATTCGTGTTTCTAGACAGTATAAACATCAACAACGTCTTAGTAAAAGACGGTTATGCAAAATTTACCTCTAAATCAAACTCTACCTATGATACGCTTTTAAGAAAAAGTCAGATGGAGGCAAAGAAACTTAAAAAAGGCGTCTGGTCAAGCAAGTGTCAGACTCATAATCCCCGCTGTGTTATTAAAGGAAATGTCAGAAGAGACAGAGGTACAAGGTTTTATCACCTGCCTAACTGTTATAACTACAAAAAGATTGTTGTAAATGAAAAAGAAGGAGATAGGTGGTTTTGCAGTGAAGAGGAGGCGGTAAAAGCAGGCTTCAAAAAATCCTCCGACTGCCCGGGAGGGAAGTAAAATTTTTCCGTTTTTATTTTTAAGATCTTAAATCACTAACTTCTCCAACTCCCAAAACGGCTCACCGATTTTTTCCATTAAATCAGAGATGAGCGTTTCTGTTCCCTCTCTTAAATCTGGATTTTCTAAAGCCTTTTGAAAAATTGCTTTTATTCTTTCTTTATAATCTCTATATTCCATAAACCAAGATCTTCTTCTCCGCTTTTCATCATTCTTAATTAAGAAAAAACTCCTTATTATTTTTAATGTTTGCTTTAAGTTAATCTGAGAAAACTCAGGTAGTTTCTCAACTAAAGCATATCTATTTTCCCACTCTCCGTTTGATTTCTCTAAAATATCTGCCACTTTTTTAATAACTTCTTTATCCTGTAATATATTAATATCTTTATCTACCCAGTAGCCAAAAGCAGATAAAACTTCTGGTTCATCTATTTTTTCTAAAGCCCAATCCCAGAATCTTAAAAGTTTTTTAATAATGTTTTTAGCAAACTTGGATAAGTCTTTTTGGCTCTGAAGCGTTGTTCCAATAAATCTTATAAACTCTTTCCAACGTCTCTTGTTTTTTTTCTTCCAAAAAAGTTCAAACAACTCATCATTAAACTTAAGATCCAAAAATACAAAGGCTAAGGCTAGATGATCAGCTAAAGCTTCATCAGGATTTTTAAAATGTTCTTGATTATTTGAATAATCAAC
>JALWZV010000024.1 GCA_027002315.1 Candidatus Roizmanbacteria bacterium
GAGAAAAGGTTATTAATTCCTTCTTTTGAATTTTTGTTGTAACTGGTTCTATAAAAACCTCCTTGAAGTTATCACCATCATTTTTATAAGTTCCTGCTGATAATGGGTAATCATCTTCTTTACCGTGAATAACAAAGACAATATGATTTAAATCCAGGGAATGAAAATAATCTATCTGAGATGTTTTTTGCCATGTTGGATCAACGCCTCTCCACACCTCTTTTTGTGTATCGAAATATTCTGGCCACGAATGCAATATATCTCCTTTAGATAAAACAGGTCTTAGCTGTTTATTTCTGGAAAATCCATAACCATTAATTTCTCTTGAATATAAACCTTTTTCTCTTGATAGAGCAATAAATAAATCTGAAAACTCCAAACAAACAGCAAAATTTGGATTTTTTAATGATTTAGATGCCCCAAGTCTTATATTTTTACTATCTTTTTTCTCAAAACTATAATTCAATGAGTCTATCGTATAGTTGAAAATTTCTTGAGGTGTGTTTATATTTTTCGGTATTTGACTCTCCTCTAATCGCCAGTATTTTGTTTCTCTTAATAGGTATTTTTTTTGTTCTTTAAAAAGCTCTTTTTCTATAGGTAAATATTCATTTCTTGGTTTTGGATATGTCAATATATAACCTTGAAAAATGATTTTCATAGACTCTTTTGGTTTTAAAAAATATTTTGCTAAATAATTTCCATCCGAGTCTATATAAGTTTCTTTTGGTTTAGGAAGAACTTTGTCAATAAATATTTTTTGATAAAGTGTATCAGGAGGAAATGCTATCTCTGTGTAAATTGGAATAACTTTTGGATTAGATATTTGATAGATAAGCTTTGTTTTGTAAATCTGCTTGTCACCAAAAACTGCGTATATGGTTTTTGTTGAGGGATTTATCCATGTTATTATGTTGTTTGCTATATTTGTTGGAACTGGTTTTGCTATTGATATTTTTTTTGTTGTGTTAGGAGGAAGGTGAACATTTATAGTATAGTCATGATAAGAGTTTTCTATTGTTGGTAGTATTACCTCCCAAATATTGCCATTTTTTTGAAATAAATTCTTTTGAAAAAAGTTGATGCTTATTTCATTATTAAATCCCTTACCAATATTTGGAGATTTAATTGGAACAGTAATCCTCACTGTTTTGTCTTTATTTTCTATTAAAGGTTGAACAAGATAAGAATTAGACAATGTTGATATATTGCTTATAGAAAATGAACTTGGAAACACTAAAGAAAACTTTTTAATGTAAACATTAGAAGCAAGGTTTTTTATTTGAATTTTAATTTTCACTCTTGTATCTATGGAGTTTCCTTTATCTTCTAAAAAGTAATCAGTGGAGTATTTGATATGAAATTCTTTAGGTTCTGATGTTTGGGAAAGGACAGAACTAGGATAGATATAAATTGTTAATAAAAACACGAGGATGAAAAATATTTTTTTCATAAAATCCATAAAATCATTATAGCAACAAGTTTTAATAGATTTTTACCTATGTGTTATGAATTATAAATTTACTTGTGTTGTAGAGCTACACAAAGCAACATTATGAGAGGTTTATTTTAGTGTTTTTTTAAGTACCTTGAATATTTTATCCCATTTACCCTGACTGATTATGTTTTCTAAATTGTAGAAACTTTTTTTTATTCTGTGGTCAGTAACTCTGTTTTGAGGAAAATTATAAGTACGTATTTTTTCCGATCTGTCCCCTCGATCTATGTTTTTAATAAAAGAGTCTTGTGTTCCCTTTGTTTTGTTCTCCTCGAGCTGATAAAGTTTTGATTTTAATAGTTGTAGAGCTATCTGACGGTTAGCTTCTTGATACCTTTCTCTGCTAGCCGTAACAGTAATCCCGGTTGGTTTATGGGTCAATCTTACGGCGGTAGAGACCTTGTTAACATTTTGACCTCCATGTCCACCACTTCTAAAAAATTGCCATTGTAGATCATTTCCATTTATTTTTATACTAGATTCTAAGACCTGTGGTAGTACCATGATTACTGCAGTAGAGGTATGGACTCTTCCCCTTTTTTCGGTTGTAGGTATTCTCTGAACTCTATGCACACCTGTTTCATACTTAAATATATTAAAAACATCATCACCCTTAAGTTTAACAATAGATTCATCTAAATATTTAAACTTAATATTATGTTTTTGAGCGTATTTAATATACGAAAGCAGGAGTTCTTTTCCCCAAATTTTTGCTTCTTCTCCTCCTACTCCAGGAATTGTTTCTATGATCGCAATATCTGAGTTTATTTGCATTGTATTTTATGTATTGTTCAAGTTGGAAATAAGTTTTAGGCTAGTAATCGGGCCAGGAAGAAAAAAAGAAAGGAGGTGATCCATCTGCACCTTCCAGTACAGATACCTTGTTACGACTTAACCCCCATCGCCAAAAAAATCCTCTCCCGACTCAATCGAGATTCAAATTTTTCCGACTTTGGTGGCTTGACGGGCGGTGTGTGCAAGAGGCAAGAACGTATTCACCGGAGCATGACTGATCTCCGATTACTACCAATTCCACGTTCATGAAGTCGAGTTTCAGACTTCAATCCCCACTACGAGTAGATTTAGAGGATTAGCTTACCGTTACCGGTTCGCAACCTATTGTTCTACTCATTGTAACATGTGTGTAGCCCAGGACATAAGGGCCATGCTGACTTAACGTCTACCTCCCCTTCCTCCCTCCGAATCGGAGGGCAGTATCCTGTGACATATATAACGCAGGATGAGGGTTGCGCTCGTTGTCCCACTTAAGGGCACTCCTCACGGAACGAGCTGACGATAGCCATGCAGCACCTGTACTGATGTCCTTGCGGAGGCTCCAACTTTCATTGGAGTTTCATCAGTATGTCAAGTCCTGGTGAGGTTCTTCGGTTCGTCTCGAATTAAACCACATGTTCCACTGGTTGTGTACCTCCCCGCCAATTCCTTTGAGTTTTAACCTTGCGGTCGTAGTCCCCAGGCGACCTGCTTAACGTGTTAACTTCGCCACACCTTTCTTAATAAATTAAGGAAAATGCAGCTAGCAGGCATTCGTTTACAGCTAGGACTACCCGGGTCTCTAATCCGGTTCGCTCCCCTAGCTTTCGTGTCTCAGCGTCAGTTTTCTTTTAGAGAACCGCCTTCGCCCCTGGTGTTCCCGAGGATATCATCGCATTTCACCGCTCCTTCCTCAGTTCCGTTCTCCCTTAAGAAAACTCTAGCTTTTCAGTATTATCTCCGGTTACTCTGTTGAGCAGAGTGATTTCAAAGATAACTTAAAAAGCCGCCTACACGACCCTTTACGCCCAGTAAAACCGGATAACGCTCGAGGTCCACGTATTACCGACGCTTCTGGCACGCAGTTAGCGACCTCTTTCTAGTAGAGTACCGTCACTCCCGAAGATCGGGATTTCTTCCTCTACCACAGTGGTTTACACTCGTTAGAGCTTCTTCCCACACGCGGCGTCGCGCGGTCAGGCTTTCGCCCATTGCCGACGATTCCTGATTGCTGCCTCCCGTAGGAGTGGGGCCCGTGTCTCAGTGCCCCTCTGACCAGACATCCTCTCAGACTGGTTACTCGTCATTGGCTTGGTAGGCCGTTACCCTACCAACTACCTGATAAGCCGCAGGCTTCTCCCTTGGCGAGCAGTTACGCTCTTTATCCCGATAAAATCGGGAACCATGGAGGATTACCCCCGATTTCTCGGGGCTATACTCCACCTAGGGGCAAATTCCTACGTGTTACTCAGCCGTCCGCCACTACCTTACCGAAGTAAGGACGTTCGACTTGCATATCTCAGGCACGCCGCCAGCGTTCATCCTGAGCCAGGATCAAACTCTTAAAAAAAGGTTTGATTAGGTACTTCCTAACCCAATTACTAGCTTAAAACTAATTTTTAAAGTGCAAAAAAACAACTTCCAACGAAGCTTGGATATTTTAACAAAACAGAACGAGTTATGTCAATACTATTTCGTTTTAAATAACTTAAATCTAATGGTATCATATTTTTATGAAAAAGACACCTGGTTTCAAAGAAATACGTTTTAAGGATGACGATATTTCCTTTTTACCTATATTGTGGGATGAACTAGATCAACTAGTCTTTAAGTTAAGTAAAGAGATTAAGAGCGAAAAAATCGATGTAGGCATAGACAGAATTGTCACTTTAGCTAAAGGTGGTTGGCCTATGACCTACTCTTTGGTTAACTATCTAAGTATAAACAAGGTTGCGAGTATAGGAGTAAAGTTTTACACAGGAATAGGTAAACACCTAAAACACCCAAAGATTTATCAAAATATTCCAGTTTCAATCTATAATGAAAAAGTATTACTTTTCGATGATGTTTCGGACACAGGTTCTTCTTTAAGATATGTTAAGGATCATTTATTAAATATTGGAGCTAAGAAGGTTTATACCGCAACCATATTTTATAAACCTCACTCAACTTTTAAACCTGATTTTTACGGTTTAGAAACATCTTCTTGGATAATATTTCCTTATGACGGTCCAGCAATGATAAAGATGTTGAAAGAAAAGTGGGAGAAAAACGACCTCCCAAAAAATAAGATAATCGAACGTCTTCAAAAATTGAAGATAAAAAAAGATGTAATTGATTTTTATTATAACTATTCTGACTGAGAAGGTATCGTTACACCCTCCATCTTCTTTACTCTTATTTCATTTCCATCGGTCTCTATTTTTACAAAAGCGGTGTTTTTTACGTGTATCTTCCAGTACTCATTTGTTTTAATAAAACCCAACTTAGACAAAATCATTCTAAGCGCTGTTCCATGAGTTACCACCAATACTTTTTTCCCGGGATACGCAAAAGCAGTTTGTCGAATAAACGTCAGCAACCTTGAGACTACACTCTCAAACGTCTCTATGTTGTGCTTTTTCTCTAATAACTCTCTATTTTTCAAATCAACTAGTTCTAAAAATTTCTTTTTAAAATCCAAGAATTTCTCTCCCTCCATTTTCCCTAAAAATCTTTCTCTTATCATTTTGGTTGTGCTTATTATAAGTTTCCTTTCCTTTGCAATTATCTCAGCAGTTTGTTTTGCACGAAATAAGTCGGAAGAAAATATTGCGTCAAATTTTACATTCTTTAACTTTTTATGAAGAACTAAGGCCTGTTCTTTTCCTTTGCTATTTAAGGGAATATTTTTTTGCCCTTGCATTATTCCCATCTTGTTCCAATCAGTTTCACCGTGTCTAACAAGATATATTGTACATGGATTGTTGAGATTTAGACTCTTTTGCATAGAAAAAAATTATAACACACAACAAACTTCTCACTGGTGGTATAATTTTTGCTATGTATGACAAAGAAATAAAGGTTATTAAGAAAATTATCCCCACTCTTTTTTCTAAAGTCAGAAAAGAATTCTTCTCCCAAGATGAAAACTTTACCTTGAAGAAAGATAACACATTTGTAACACCAACAGATAAAGCCGTTGAAAAATTATTAATAAAGCACATCTCTCATCACTTTCCCAAAGACAGTTTTTTATCAGAGGAGACTCAGACAAAAACGCTTTGCACTAAAGGACGTGTTTGGTTAATTGATCCCATTTGTGGAACCAGCAACTTTGCTCTGAAGATACCCTTTTTCACAACCAATATCACTCTTTTGATCTCAGGAAAACCAGTCTTGACCTTTTCCTTAGACTATATAAATCAAGATTACTACTGGGCTGTCGATGACAAAGAAGGTGTTTTTAACAAAAAAGGCATCGTTCCATTAAGCTTTAAGCATAAAAAAAGAATCGTTTTTAACTTTGGATATATTATTTCACAAGGAACCAAAAAACACAAAGAAGCTGTTGGTGACATTAGAAAGGAGCTTTTTGTGAATCATGAGTACAGAACATACACCTACTCATCCTCGCTTGGGTTTGTTTACGCCGCGATCAATAAAAAAATATCTGGCTTTATGGTTACCTTTACTAAACCCTGGGATTTTGTCTCAGGAGCTTATTTAATCGAGAAAAATGGAGGAATTGCGACTGATTTTGAAGGAAAACCTTGGAGCTGTAAGAGTAAGAACATAATAGCAACCCCATTTAAAGAGGTTTACCAAAAGATATTCCCTGTTATTAAAAAATACTGGCCTAAATCTAAGTCTGCTTAAAGATTACTTAATCTCAATTTTCATTCCTGGTCTTACGTTTTTGAAGAAAGATGTTCCTGTTTTGTGATTTTGTTCTTTAAAGTGTGTCCAGGCCGATATTTCTAAGTAAGGGTTATCTTTTTTTCCTGATGATCCAGGATACACAACAAGTTTTCCAACCTCTCCTCCAAATAAGTTATCGACATAAGTTGCTGTTTGAGTTATGCCGTTTATTTTTACCTTCAACTCATCCTCAAACTCATACTTACCCTTAAAATCTTCCATTGTAATTGTGGTTTTTATGTTTCCATAGTTATCAATATGTCCAACGTAAAAATCTGTCAAAACAGGGATAACATTTGTCGGTATCTCTTCCAAATCCAGCTCATCTTCCATATCTTCCATGAGATGAGCACTGACCCGCGAGTATAAATCTCGTGATCTAAACTGACTTCCCTTATCCAACCCTTTATACACGTACAGTTTCTCTATCTTCGGTTTAATTAGTGAAAAGTCATATCCCGCATTTGGTCCACAAACGAACAACTGTGAATAAAGCCTTGCAACCACGAACTCAGCACCTTGAGATTCCTTTGCCTGTCTGTTTGTTTGTAATCTGGGATCCGTGTTTTGAAAGATAACTGTGTTTTGAGGTCGTCCAAACCTCTCCTCAATCTCAATTATCTGGTTCATTAAGTAACTTGTGTGTAAAGTAGATGGAGTGCTTTCAACAAAAGATATAGGGGTTGAGTCACTCGGATTTTGTAAAAATCCTTCTACAACAGATTGAAACTCTTGACATGTCAATGTGTCTGGTGCCCAATCAGCAACCACAATAAGTTTTTTCATGAGATTTGGGAATTAATAGAAAAGTTAATACTATAAAATTTTCCATTTTAATGCAAGTTTTAGTCTTATCTCACACAAGATGAGCATGAAATAAGGTTTGTTTCTCATACAAACTGAGCATAAAGAGAACGGGTGTCTGGTCTAAAATAGCAATACTATGACAATTACTATGACCGACACCCGTAT
>JALWZV010000025.1:0-4246 GCA_027002315.1 Candidatus Roizmanbacteria bacterium
CCATATGCTGACTTAATAGGTTTTAAAAAGGATAAGGGCTCATTTGTTACAAAGTCAGCTGAAGATAGATTGCAAACGGCAATTCTAACTTTAGATAAGGTAATCCCGCAAGTTGATGTAATATCGAAGAAAATCTCGTTGGCAAGATCAGAGATAGACAAGATAGACCCAAATCGGTATCCTAAAAGTGTTAAGGGAGTACAACTAAGAGAAAAGATTGCAAATGTTAAACAACAAATAGAAGGAGCTGCTGATTTGTTTGTCGATGCGAAACCATTTCTGAAGAAGCTACCTGATATTTTTGGAAAAGATAAGGAACAAACTTACTTGATATTATTTCAGAATGATAAAGAACTCCGAGCGACTGGAGGGTTTCTAACTTCTTATGCTGTTTTTAAGGTAAACAAAGGAAAATTGAGAATAGAGAACTCTGAGGATATTTATTCGTTAGATAAAAGTATTCCTGTTCATCCAAAAGCTCCTCCTGAAATTTTGAATTATCATAAAGATGTTAGCAGATTTTATATAAGAGATAGTAATTTATCTCCTGACTTTCTTGAGTCAATAAAGCTTTTTAACTCTCTTTATAAGAATAGTTCAGTTAGGGTTGATTATGATGGGGTTATTGCTATAGACAGTTATGTTTTGGTTGATATGCTTAAGGTTTTTGGAGATACAAGAGTTGACGGTGTTATATTTTCTGCAAAGAAGGATCCGCGTTGTGATTGTCCTCAAGTTATATATAAGTTATCAGATATTGTTGATAGACCAACTCCATATTTGAGAGAAAATAGGAAAGGAATACTTGGTGATTTGATGTACAGGTTGTTCTATAAAGCAATAGGTTTTTCACCATCTAAGTATTGGGGAACATTAACTCAGATGATGTTTAAAGACATGAAAGAGAAACACATACTTCTTTACTTTAAATCGAAGGATGTGGAGAAAGCCATTGAGGCCTTAAATTTTGGAGGAAGAATACGAGCATATGACGGAGATTACTTACATCTTAATGATGTTAATTTTGCAGGTGCAAAATCTAATATGTTTGTTTCGGAGACAATAATCTCTAAAACAACGATTGAAAAAGATGGCTCTGTAGTAAGAGATGTCACTGTTGAGTATAGAAATCCATATAAACACTCAAACTGTAGTTTAGAAAGCGCTGGTTTGTGTCTAAATGCAAAATTGAGAGATTGGGTTAGATTGTATGTTCCTAAAGGTTCGAAACTTATAGCCTTTAACGGTTCTAAAAAAAAGGTAAGAACGTATGATTCTTTGGATAAAACAGTTTTCGAGGGTTTCTTATATGTTTATCCAGAAGGAATGTCTACAATAAGGATAAAGTATAAATTACCATTTAAGTTACAAAAAGTAGATGATTATAAACTCTTGATTCAAAAACAACCAGGAACGGACGCACATAAACTGAAAGTTTATCTTAATGGAAAGAAAATATATAACTCTACTTTAAAAGAAGATGTTGAAGTGAAAGGTAAAAATTAGACTACAGAGCTTTTATGAATCTGTATTTGAAAGAAAGTAGACAACAGAATCTCGAGTGTATTTTATTAAAGAAAAAAACTCTACTTGGCAAAGATGTGATTTTAACACTCTTTACTAAAAAATTAGGTAAGATAAATGTCTTTGCAAAAGGTGTTAAAAAGATTATTAGCAAAAGACTATCATATTTGCAGACAGGCAATCTTCTAAGAGTGGAGGTTTATTTTAAAAGCAATAAATTTTATTTAAAGGAAGTATCTCTTATCTCTGCATTCTCTGAGTTAAAATCTGATCTGAATAAGATAAAATTACTATACGCCTTTTTTTATATTCTTGATAAATTTTTACCTACAAATAATCAGGATTTACAGGTATATGAACTGACAAAGAAGGTGTTAATAAGAATAAGTAAAAATAATTTAAAACGAAAGGAATTCTATAAAACATTATCCACTCTTTTGTTTTATTTTGGCTTTGTGTCTAAAAGTGAGTTAAGTGAAGAGGAGATTGAGAAAGTTATTTATGAACATATCAATATTAAAGTTGCCAGTTTAATGATATAATTTTGTGTATGTTTGAGACAGTAGTTTCTTTTTGTAAATCTAAAGGTTTTGTTTATCCATCCTCTGAGATATATGGTGGATTTTCTGCAACTTACGATTATGGTCCACTTGGTGCTCTTATGCTTAGAAACATCCAGGATTTATGGTTAAAAACATTTATTTATACAACGGATAATATGTTCCTGATGGATGGAGCTATTATATCTCATCCTAAAATATGGGAAGCATCTGGGCATGTAAAGCAATTTAATGACCCACTGGTTGAGGATAAGAAAACACATATTCGTTACAGAGCTGATAAGCTTATAGAAAAAAAGTTAAAGATTGACACCTCCAATCTCTCTTTTGATGAGTTAAATAATTTAATTAGAGAAAATAACATCAAAAGTCCAGATGGAAATGAGTTAACCGAGATAAAGAAGTTTAATCTTTTAGTCAAGGCAGAGATTGGTAGTGTGGAGGGCAATAAAAACTCTGCGTATTTAAGAGGTGAAACTTGCCAAAATATATTTGTTCAATACTTAAATATCTTGAAAACAGTTAGAAGAAAATTACCTTTTGGGGTTGGACAGATTGGTAAATCTTTTAGGAACGAAATTACCACAAAGCAGTTTATTCTAAGAACCAGAGAGTTTTACCAAATGGAAACGGAGTTTTTTGTTAATCCTAAAAACTCGATGGAGGTATTAGATAAGTGGAAACAAAAACTTGAGCATTTTTTTATAGAGGTGCTTGGGTTGAGTAAAGAAAGACTGCGTTTCAGGGAGATAAAAGGAAAAGAAAAATCCCATTACGCTAAGAAACAATATGATGTTGAGTATCAGATGGCAGATGGTCAATGGTTGGAGATTACTCCTCTAAATCATAGAGGGGAGTGGGATTTGTCTCGTCATCAAGAGTATAGCGGTATGCAGATGACGTATAAAGATAAAGATGGTAATAGTTTCATACCAAATGTTATAGAGACATCGATAGGACTTGATAGATTGTTTTATATACTTTTAGAATCATCGTATGAAAAAGATGAGAAAAGAGTCGTGTTACATCTAAAGCCAAAGATATCTCCTTATAAAGTAGCTGTTTTTCCTTTACTAAGGAATAGAGAAGAGTTGGTAAACAAAGCTAAAGGTATTTATAAAAAATTACAGGAGAGCTTATCTATTCCGATGATCTTTGATGATAATGGAAATATAGGTAAAAGGTATAGAAGACAAGATGAGATTGGGACACCTTTTTGTATAACCGTAGATTTTGATACAATGAAAGATGAGACAGTCACATTAAGAAATAGAGACACGATGAAACAGGAAAGAGTTAAGATAAGCGTGTTGGATAAGATATTACAACGATATTTTTAAAAGTTAAGTTGATTAATTATGAAAGGAATTTTTAAAAACAAATTAGTACTTATTGCTGTTGTGTTATTGTTGTTTTTAGTCTTGTTTTTCATTTGGAAGATGAGGACTACAAATAACAGTGTAAATACTAAAAAAACATCTGTTAGTACAACAACAAACGACGAGCTTGAGAAAGTAGATCCTAGTGTAAAGGTTAAGCTTATTAAACTAAATAAAAAGAACACCGTAGAGTTGTCTATTATAGGTATTCCTGAAGGTACAGAAAGTATTGATTATCAACTCTCTTATAAAACAGTAACCAAGGGAGAGCAGGGAGTAATAGGAACAATAAGTAACTCAGATTTTATAAATAATTCTGTTAAGAGAGAGATATTCTTTGGAACGTGTTCATCTGGAAAGTGTGTGTATCATAAAGTGTCTGGGGATATTAATGTTTCATTAACGTTCTCTGGTAATTACGGTGAAAGAATCTTTGAGAAAGATTTTTCACTCAAGATGTAATTTGTTATAAGTAGAAATTAGTTATGAAAGGAGGTGTTGATTAATGCCGAATATAAAATCTGCTGAGAAAAAAGTAAGACAAGATAAAAAGAGAAGCTTATATAATAAAAAAATAGTGGTTGAGTATGAAAAGGCAATGAGGTTAGTTGTCAAAAATACTGGTAAAAAGAACGTATCAAAGTTTATTGAAGACGCATACTCTAAAATAGATAAAGCTGTTAAAAAAAAGATTATTCACAAAAAGAAAGGTTCGAGATTAAAATCAAAAGTAGCCAGAGTTGCAAAAGTTGTTATTAAAAAAACAACAAAAAAGTAATATGA
>JALWZV010000025.1:4256-7101 GCA_027002315.1 Candidatus Roizmanbacteria bacterium
TAATTTACTTACAAAAAGAAAGGACGATCAGACTCTTAATAAAGCTGTCTATTTTGCATCTCATTACCTAAGATACATATTAGTCATAACTCAACTAATTATAATCTTGGTGTTTTTTTATAGATTGAAGATAGATCAAAGAGTTGTTGAATTAAACGAGGAAGTAAAACAAAAAGAAGAGATGATAGCTGTATCTAAACCGCTTCTTGACTACGCTAGTTTAATTAGCAAAAAAACTCAGTTAATAAAAGGTATTCTTGCGAAAGAGAACAGCTTTGTTAACGCAGTAGAGTATGTTACTTCCAGCGTTCCAGATGGAATCAAATTTTCGAAATTATCATATTCGGAAGGTTCTGTAACGATATCTGGCGTTGCTGATAACGTTGCTGTTCTTCAAGGATTTTATAATAAGTTTTTGACAGATAAAAAATTTAAGTTTGTGAGATTGTTTAATATTAAAAAAGGTGAGAGTGGAATAATGTTTGATTTAAACTTAAAATCATTAAATATGAAATAAATATGTCAATAGAAAAATATAACGCCAAACTATCGAAGATTAGAGACAAACTTAAAAATTATACCTATCAGATAGTGTTTTTTTTAGTATTCTCTTTTTTTATTCTGTTCATTATAAATCCCACCTTGAAGACTGCATTCAAGATTAGGAAAAAGCTTCATGATCTTGAAAAATTAGACTCAACCTATGAGAAGATTATCTCTAATATAATAGATGTTCAGACTAATTTAGAGGAAACAAGAAGTGATTTGTATGTAATCTCTGATGCCATGCCAGATAAGCCAAAAATTAATGAGGTTATAAGAGACGTAAAAACAACCGCGGATCGCTTTAATTTAAAGATACTAAAGATGGAGATAAATAAAATAGACCTTAAGGAAAGTAAGGCTTCCAATATGGAGAGTTTTGATATAGAGGTACAAGTAAGTGGTAAATTTGCCGATATGGTAGCTTTTTTAAACAAGATAAACGAACAAAGAAGATTGAAATTAGTTGATACTGTTCTTGTAGACAAGGTGCAAAAATTATCAACAAGTAGTGCTTCCATACAGATGACTGTCGATATAAGTTCATTTTATATGTAGCTATATGAGTAAAGCAGAGTTATTATTTTTATCTGTGGGTATATTTTTAACCATCATAGCATGGACGTTTGCTGATATTTATCATGTCTCTAAAACAAAATCTATTAAAACTAAAATAAAGATAATGCAAATTGGTCATTATAATATAGATAAAAACATTATTAAATTACTCAAGAACCGTCAGTGATGTTTTATTCTGATATTTATTTAAGCAAAGCGCGCAAGGTTTCTTTACCTGTTTTAGTCACTCTAATAGTTTTTTCTTTTAGTGTAATCTTTTTTACAAAAACGGTATTTTTAGTTTCTAATCACGCGACTAGAGCTAGTAATGTTCAGTTAAGAAGAGTAGAGATAGTAAATGTGTCTTATAACAGTTTTGATGTTTTTTGGCAGACAAACGATGAGGAGAAAGGGTGGATATTGTATGGCAACAACAAAAATATGTTAAATAAGATTGCCTTAGATATAAGAGATACTCACTCAATTAGAAAAAAATTTAGGTTTCATTTAGCAAAGATAGAAGGAGACACTGGTTTGAAGTCAGACACAACTTATTACTTTAAAATTGTTTCATCAGAAAAAGTATACACATTACCTAATCAAGAAAGTTTTTCTTTCAAAACACCACCTCTTTTTAACCTTAAGATAGGAGAGGAGTTTGCATATGGTAAAATTTTAAACTCCAAAGGAGACCCTTTAAGCAATGCCTTTGTTATTTTTAGAAGTAATGATACGTATCCATACTTAGCAGTAACAAAAAATACAGGGGAGTGGTTTATTAATCTTTCAAATATTGTGAGCAGAATTAAAAGAGAACCTGTAGATTTAACTGACAACCAAAAGATAAAGCTAGAGATCTTAAGTGAGGATAATAAGAAAAGTGTTGTAACGAGTGATATTGATAATATTAAACCTTTACCCCAAGCAATTGTTATAGGAAAAGATTATGATTTCATATCTCCTCCAAGTGTTCTTTCCGCTTCTGATTCAAAGTACACAAATTACAAAAGTAATAATTTAAAGGTTGACATTTTATATCCTAAAGAAGGAGCTATATTACCGGGAGCACCGTTGATAAAAGGAACTGGTGTTCCAGGAGAGACTGTTTTGATAACAATACACTCGAAAACATATGTAGCTAAGGTGAAGGTGAACAAAAAAGGAGTATGGTTATTAAAGATTCCTGTGCATTTGAGTTCTGGTTCACATGAAATCTCAATCTCGACCAAGGATTATAGTGGCCATTCTGTTCAATTGATAAGAAACTTTGTAATTGGAAAGAGTGGGGAATCTGTTTTAGGCGAGGCTACTGGTAGTGCCACCTATACTCCTACTCCAAGCCCAACACCTTCTGATACAGCTACCTCTCCAACCTTAACACCAACTCCAACCACAGTCTCAACTAACTTATCACCTACACCTACTCAATCATCACAAGGCACAGCACAACCTTCACCTACAAAAAAATCTTCTGTTCCTACACAATCACCTCCCGTAACAGGTTTTAACTTGAATCATTTATTAACGGCAGGAGGATTATTAATTGTAACAGGTGTGGGTTTACTGATTGCTTTTTAATCAATCTTTAGTTTAGAATTAATCTATATGAACTTAGTAAATTTTTTAACATCGATAAACAAGATAAGCTTTATTGCATTTGCGGTGGTTTTCGTAGCTTTGGCATATGAGGCTTACTCAATTAAAAAAGAGAATAGAATAAAACATGTAAATATCCCTGATTTTA
>JALWZV010000026.1 GCA_027002315.1 Candidatus Roizmanbacteria bacterium
ACTACAACAAAAACAGAATCCAATTAAGATTAAAGATGTCACCTTATCAGTTTATTAAACGACACAAGCCTAATCATCCATTATTAAAAACTTTGTAAACGTATTATGAAAAATGGGGTACTTGACAACTAAATACTAAATACTAAATACTAAATACTCTCTTATGATGATTTGATTGAAAAGAAAAAGTCCTTATGCTATCATATTTACATATGAGTAGTAATAAATCTTCTAAATTTGGATTCGGCATAATCTTAGGAACAATAATAGGAGCAGTAGCAGGTATCCTTTTTGCTCCTCAAGAAGGAGAAAAAACAAGAAAAGAGTTACTAAAGAAAAAAGAAGAGATAGAAAAATTGTTAAAAGAAAAGGATGTTGATAAAAAGGTTAAGGAGATTTTTGACGTAGTAAATACACGTACTAAAAAGTTGTACCGTGAAGCTGAGATATCACTGATAGAGAATCTTTCTAAAGTAAGAGAAGGGTGGAAGAATATAGACAAAGAGACATATAAAAAACTTGTCTCTGACACTATAGATGGATTTAGGAAAGATACCAAGATTGGTTTAAACAAGGCTAATAAGTTAAAAAAACAGTTTCTTAAGGATTGGGATAAATTAACTAAAAAAACTCCTAAAATTAAAAAGTCTCGATCTAAGACGAAAAAAAATAAGTAAATGGATTTACAGACACTTTTTTACACACTAGGAATAGCCTTCTTTACAGTTTTACTTTTAATAATATTAATCTTAACGGTGTTTATTGTGGTTATTTATGCTAAGTTTAAACGGTTTAGCAACACTGTTAAGACAAGTTATAATATTGTGTCTAAGATTCAGGAGTGGAAAAAACAACCTTTACCGGTAATAGCTTCATTGATAACGGTTATCATTGGCTACGTTCTTAAACTAAGTAAAGATAAGAAAAAAACTACTGCCTAAAAAATATATATAAGTATTCATCACAACAGATAGGCAATGTAAGACCACCTTTATCATCTAATTAATATTACCATCATCTGGACCCGACCTCCTATTTTATACAAAATATAATCCTATAGTTGAAAATCAAATAGTCCTGTAGTATAATACCACTATCTTGATAATTTTTATTTAAAAATATGAAATTTGTAGACAAAAATATATTTGTAAAGACAGTTGTAATAGGTTTAATATTTGCATACTTTATCTCAGTCCCTTTTAGGAAGAGAGTATTTAAGATTATGCAACAGGGTAGTGTTTTAGCATGGGAAGATGGAGAAAGCTGTGGTGATGATGGATACTTGGGTGCAGGTGACTGTGCTTGTGATGTTGTGAATTGCTGGGACGTGAGAAAACACTATAAATGTGAAAACCACACAGTTGTGTCTTACTACGAAAAAGATAGCTCTTGTCATAAATGTAATACTGATGGAAATACTTGTGATACGGATGGCGGCGATAATGGCTGTAATCTTTGTGTAGTTTGGACATGTCCTTATGGAGATACCAATAATGATGGAGAATGTACAAGTGCGGATGAAGGATCAAGTCATTCAGGGTGGCAACAAAGTTGTTCCAACCCTGTCTGTGGTCAGGTTGATTGGTTTAAAGACAGCAACTGGGACAGTTTTTGTTACACTGGTTATATTAATTTAGAAAATTGTTCTCCTCCTCCAACAAATACACCAGTGCCCACTAATACACCAATGCCAACTAGCACACCTACACCTACTAATACACCAGTACCAACAAGTACTCCAACAAACACACCAATACCAACTAGTACGCCTACTCCAACAAACATGCCAACTAATACACCAGTGATAACAAACACACCAACACCGACAAATACGCCTACTAATACCCCAACAAATACACCGACACCTAATTTATCTTATACACCAACAGCAACACCAAGAGTAACTAACACTCCTACTAACACACCAACACCGACAAATACGCCTACCAACACACCAGTAATTACGAATACACCGACAATGACACCGACTTATACACCTTTACCAACAAACACACCAATACCAACAACATGTTCAACATGTACAAACACTAACAACAATAACAACGAGAACAATAACTCAAGTAATAGTAACAGCAGTGCTACTGTAAACAACACAGTAAACACGACTGTTAACAACAACATTACAACAGGTCAGGTTTTAGGAGAGTCAACATCTGTTCCAGCAACAAAGACAATCCCTAAGACTGGATCTGAGACAGTTGTAACTCTGTTCTCCTTTATATCTGGAGCAGTAGGAATATACTTAAAGAAAAGATCTTAATTTAGAAAATAGTAAGCATTGTAAAGGTCTTTAATAATCACTATCTTATGTGATCATGATTATTATGTATAATGTTTTGTATGCTTAAGTTAAGCGCCAAGAAAATTAGAGAACTAGATAGTGACAGAGCAGAGAACATAAGTTTAAATGTTAAGCGTAATCCGATATACATAGTGCTAGAAGACGTTTATGATACTTATAACGTTGGGGGTTTATTTAGGTTAGCTGATGCTTTAGCTATTGAAAGATTATATTTATGTGGAATAACTGAGACACCGCCAAACCATAAGATTAAAAAAGCTTCAATTGGTACTTACAAAATTGTCCCGTGGCGATATAAAGAAACAGCTATTAATGCAGTTAATGAGATTAAGGAAGAACTAAAACAAAGGAATCTTATTCCTGAAGTTATTGCTATAGAACAAGCGAAAAACTCAATTTCTTTATTTAAGGTAAAGTATCACTTTCCGGTTATTTTTATCTTAGGAAATGAGACATCAGGAGTAAAAAAGGAAACACTAAAGCAAGTCGATAAGATAGTAGAGATACCTATGTATGGAGTAAACAAGAGCCTGAATGTTATTGTCGCTGGAGCAGTTGTGATGTTTACAGCAATAAGAGAGCTTAAGAATAGGTTTTAGACATACATTCTTTCATTTAAACTAATTGCGAATTAGCTTGTAATAACAGTATCGTGTGTTATACTATAGGAACAATGTTACAAGAAACTGGTGGATTTCCTTTCTCAAACGTTGCAGAGATGTACAGGACTGGCTTACCGCAAAGTATTTTTCCTGGTAATGCTTTTACAAACTATGGAACGTGGAGAGATTTAGATTTTTCTGAAGGTGAGATTACTCCAGATGCGAGAATCGAGTCTCAAAGGAACCTGTATAGGATAATGTCTCAAGAAACAGGAATTTCAAATAGAAGCAGAGTAGTTGAGGTTGGTGTTGGTAGAGGAGGTGGCGCTGGATTTATTGTTGATAGGTTTGATCCCCGGTCTTATACTGGAGTTGATTTTTCTGCAGCGCAGATACAGAGAGCAAAGACAGTGTTACAAAAACATCCAGAGATTGCTTTAGTATTAGGTGATGCTGGGTATTTACCTTTTCATACAGCGTCTTTTGATATTTTGTTGTCTGTTGAGGCAATACAGTACTTTCCTGATCCAAAAGATTTTCTAAGAGAAGGTTATCGTGTACTGAGTCCTGGAGGAAAAATAGGTATCTGTGCGTTTTTTGCTGATGAACATATGGAACAAAATGTACAGTGGTTAAAAGAAACATTTCCCACAATTCAGTTAGGAATTGACCATTTTTATCCAGTAGGAGATATTGAAAAGTGGTTAAAGGAGAGTGGGTTTATTAACACTCGAGTACAAAGAGAAGGTGAATATGTATGGGAACAGTTGGTTAAATTTGTTCACCAGGTTGAGCCTAATCAAAGCTGGTCCGACAACTTTATTACAGCTTGGCAACGAAAGATGATAGACTACTTTCTTATCTTCGCAGAGAAACCCAAGAAGTGATTTGGTTTATTTTGTTATATTAAAGAAATAACGATATAATAAAGCAATATTATTTTAGGATAATATTTTAATATGAAAATTTTGCATCTCGATACGGTTGGACCATTACCACCCACTTTACAAAAAAGAATAAGACAGAAAGCTGATTATGTTGCTCATATGGAAGCAAATCTCACTGAACAAAAAGCAGTACAACTTGTCAAAAACTTTGATGTATTAATCCTTGCTCCTTCAGCTATCAAACCTATAACATCAACATTTATTAACCAATTACAAAACACTAAACATATCGCTTTGGTCACCACTGGTTATGATTGGATTGATATAGAAGCTTGTAAGAAAAAAGGGATTAGTGTTTCCCGGCCAGTTGGAGCTAATTCTGAGGCAGTTGCCGAACATATTTTTGGTTTGTTTATTGATTTAGCTAAGAGAATAACAGAATTCGATAGAGATGTAAGAAGTAAAGAGGCATATGACTTTAGGAAATACACTGGAACAGAACTTTACAGCAAAACTTTGGGGATTATTGGTTTTGGCAACGTTGGTCACAAGGTTTATCGGATATCAAAAGGATTTGAGATGAAAGTCTTGGCTTTTGATAGGTCAGAAAAGACAACAGAGGGTTATGAGATTGTAGGTTTAAAAAAACTTTTGCAAAATTCAGATTTTATTGCTATTTGTGTCCCGTTGACTAATGAAACTGAAGGTTTGATTGGAAAAACAGAGATTGGTTTGATGAAGGATGGAGTTATTATTGTTAATACTGCGAGAGAGGAAATAGTTAATAAGAAAGCAATTTTAAATGCTATAAGGTCGGGTAAGGTAAAAGGTTACGGTATTGAAACAGCAATTATGACAAAAGTATCCTTTGACGATGAATATTTACAATATCCCAACGTTATCATCAATCCTCATAACGCTTTTAACACCTTAGAAACTGCTCAGAGAGTTAACGAGATGGTGGTTGATAATATAATAAGCTTTATAGAAGGACGACCTCAAAGTCTGATTTAACAAAAATGACGAGTCGTTTTTAACAAACGTTCTATTAAAAGAGATTTGATTTAAGTGGGTTTGTTGTCTTTCCAACTCTTATCAAACCTTGTTCTGTGGATTTTGTGGAGCTTGCTTTGTTGATAGAGGAGTCTTTTGTAAAAATTAGCTACAATTTGGCGTCTTACAGGTGGTGTTTTTTTAAATAATCCGTATATTTTAATCCACTGATTAATATCAATATCTCCGGGAGATGAGTTTGGTTTAATAAAGCTAAAGATGTTGTTGATTATTTTATCCGGAAATATTATCTGAAACGCTTTCTTGACATTAGGACTAGATTTATTAAAAGTAAAGGAGATAAAATCTTTCCAAAGTTTGATGTCTTTGGGCTGTAATAACGATTGTCTTCTTTTTTTAAACCTTATTAAAACAATATTCACGTGTGGAGAAGGGGAAAAGTCAGAACGTTTAAATTGATAAACTATTGAGGACGTAAAATCAGTTTTTATAAGTAAGGACTTTATACTTTCTCGTGTCAGTGGTTTTCCATAGTAGTTTATAGCGGGTCGTTTTTGCATAAACAAAAAAATGTCATCAGGCTTGTTTTTTTGTGTCGTCAAGGTTTTTACAATGTCAGATGTTAGACTAAAAGGAATGTTAGCAAATACTTTATATAGAACATCTGGGAATTTGTATTTTAGGACATTTTCATTCACAACTTTTACACAGTCTATACTATCAAATTTGTTCAATAACTTTTTATATAAATTTTTATCCTTTTCTATACTAATGACTTTACTTGCAAAGTGAGACAAGGAATAAGTGATGGTTCCAGTTCCTGCTCCTATATCTATTACTAAATCGTTTTTCGTGATTTCAGAGTTTTTAATTAAAACATTAAGTAGATGAATGTTTTTGAAGAAGTTTTGTGAGTAACTTATGTTTTTCATTTAAGAGGTAAAATGGAGCCGATGGTGGGAATCGAACCCACGACCTCCTTCTTACCAAGAAGACGCTCTACCACTGAGCCACATCGGCGCTAACTTATTATACAAGATATTCTATCAAAATTAGTATTTGTTAAATAGTATTAACGGATTTGGATATTAGAACTTAACTTAACACGAAAAAGAGGGGAAGTTTGATTTTCTTTGATGGGAAGTAGAGCTTTATTCTTTTTGCTACAATATCAGTATGAGCGTAATTAAATCACTTGATGAAAAAGAAGAAAAGAGTTTAATGATTAAGTTTGCTTTATTTGTGCTATTTCTTTTAATCTCTTTTTTTGTGTATAAGATAGCTAAAGCAAAACTACATAAAGCTCAAACTCGTAATATGGGAGAACGACTTGGCGCGGAGGTAAAAAAGCTAAAAGATGACAACGTAGAAGTTAAAAAGCGTTTTAATCAGACTGTGAGTAGCTTTGGGAATAAATTTACAGAGAATGCTAAGACAACGATACAAGGAATTGTAAATAACACAAAGGAACAAATTAGTTCTAAAGCTGCTGAAATTGTTTCGGATACAGTTGCTGATAAGATAATTGACGCAATAAATAAATTACCTAAAGACGAGTCTAAGAAAGTGAAAGAGAAGATATGTAAGTAAGACGATAAAGATTAAAAAATGATGAATGAAGGTAAAATTTCTAATTGATCTAATTAACCTAATTACCCCGCCTGCAACGCTGTAGCCACTGCGGGCAGGTAAATAAATCCCAAGCACCAAATCCCAAGTTTTCTTGCACAGACAGAAGGTAGGGGTCGACCAATGTGTCGACCCGTCAATAAAAAAGGTCAATTAATAGATTTTATCTAGCACGTCATCGCGAGGAGACCAATTTATTGGTCGACGCGGCGATCTCCGCCTTAATGAAAACAAGACTGGCTGTTGTTTGGTTCTTCATGGGTTGTGTTACAAAACATAACGGCGGGGATTGCTTCGCTAGCGCTCGCAATGACTATTCTTTCATGTCATCGCGAGGAAGGAGTGTTAGCGACTGACGTGGCGATCCCCGACTATATGAGGGTAAGATTAATCTTTGCAAGGCTTAACCTAATGAAAATTAGAAATTAGAAATTTTTGTCTGTTTTCTCTGGTTTAATTTAAGTTATAAATTTGGTATATTACTATTGCT
>JALWZV010000027.1 GCA_027002315.1 Candidatus Roizmanbacteria bacterium
TATCAAAACCTTCAAGGTTAAAGAGGATTCCGACCTGTCGGAAGACGGGAAAACCTTGAAGGTTAATTTAAGGCAAACCAGGTCACGCTCCGCGTGACAAAATACTAGATACAATTATATT
The DNA here is from genome assembly GCA_027002315.1 of Candidatus Roizmanbacteria bacterium. Taxonomy (GTDB): domain Bacteria; phylum Patescibacteriota; class Microgenomatia; order UBA1406; family GWC2-37-13; genus JALWZV01. The sequence goes on from JALWZV010000027.1 coordinate 122, forward strand.
TTATTAGAAATTTTACTGTATATTTATCTTTTCTTCAGGTGTTTGTATATGTAAGCAATAATTCCTATAACTAGGAGTGCAACTATAACATACTCAAATTTACGGTAGTAAATCTCCAAAGAGTGCCAGTTCTCTCCTAAAATAAATCCTACATAAACTAGCGCAGATGACCAAATAAGAGAACCTAAGAAGGTAAAAATTGAGAACCTCCAAAAGTTCATCTGAGCTATACCTGCAGGAAGCGAGATAAATGTTCTAACTATCGGCAAAACACGCGAGAAGAACACTATCTTTTCCCCATGTTTCTTAAACCACTTGTCTGATTTATCAAAATCGTGCTCAGAGACCAAAATCCATTTACCGTACTTCCTAATCCATGATCTAACAACATGTTCTTCCCCCCAATAACCCAAAGCATAAGCTAAAATAGAACCAGCTAAGTTAGCGAAAGCTCCAACAAAAGCTACTGCATAAAGATTGAATCTACCAATACTAGCTAGGTAACCTGCAAATGTCATCGTAACCTCTGAGGGAATAGGAATAAGTGCAGACTCAGCTGCCATTAATCCAAAGATGCCAGCATACCCTGTCTGACCAATTATATGAATAATCCCCTCTGTAACTAATCTAATAATGTGATCAACCATCTTAAAAGTATAACAAAATATTTAAAAAAGTTAATATAACACTGGTCTAGGATAAGGATACGTAGGATGGGATGTAAACATAACTAAAAAGAAGAAAAGCGTTCCTATTAAAGTAACAATTATCAATCCCCATATTACAACACTTACAAAGAACACCAGGGCTGACCTTAAATCTTTTTTATACCAAAGATAAAATGCTGGAACTAAGGTAAATAACGAATAAACAAACAAAGAAAATGATGCAGACATCAATATAAATATCAATAACATCGTTGAGTTTAGCTCTGATCTTAACCAAAGAAACAATAAAAACGAGATAACTGTGTATGCTGCAAGAAAGAGCGCATCAATAAAACCTAGAGCAACTATAACTTGAGTTTGAAGTCTTGATGATGTTAATCTTTGAGTTGGAGAGCTGTTCTTTTGATTATTTCCTTTCTTTCCTAAACTTTGAGCACTACTCATCACAGTCAATTTTTTTACCAGAAATCTCACTAAAACAAACAAAAGTGCCAATACTAACAACACAACGACAACTCCGATAATGATCTCATTTAGATATAACTTAAGGTACGAATCAGCATAACTACCCTTAAGCTTATAAACCTCATACGGTTGTAAATTGCTCACAGTTTTCGCTAAGGAACCATATCCGATAGAAGAATATATTTTGTTTAATCCTTCTCTATAGTTAACGGGGCTACCAACGCTGCCAAAAGTGTTATTAACAAAAGACTTATTCCCTAAAAGTTTAGAGTTGTTATACTTAATCTTTCCTTTAAGGCCCTTTATTTTATACTCGGAATCTACATCTACTCCTATACGCAACTTATTGATAGAGTAATTTGTTTTAAGGTTAGTAAACACAAAACTATACTTGTCAAAAATATTTTTGCGTGTATAACTTTGAGTTGTAAAGTATAAAAGAATTGCCCCAGAGCTATTTGATTTAACAGGGTTGTTTAGTTGAATATTTAACACGCTCATCTCTGTATTAACATCTGTTTTCCTGTAAGTAGAGTTATAAGAAGAAATATAGTCATCAAATCGAGGTTTTCTATATTCTTTACATATTGGATCGTAAAGTCTTTTTTGTCTTCCCCACGAATCATAATCGTAGTACTTATATCTCACACAAATTGGTTTTTTAAGCACCTGGAATGCTTGAATATTCTTTAAAATGGCATTTCCTGCATCAAGCTTCAGTGTCTTTAGTACTTTGTTATCAGTGTTAGTAAAGATTATTTTAGCAACAACAACAGCCTCACCATTCCCCCGAAAAAGCACTGTGTAATAATGATCTTGTCCAAATAAGCCCGATTTACTCTCCACATCCGAGCTAATAACACTATTATCTTTGTTTGTTTTCTCACTTACTGTTTTATTAACATTAGGGTTGATTAAAGCTTCAGTTTGATGAATCCTGCCAAATAGAAAGAATACCGCTATAAGAATAAAACTTCCCCTTAGAAGATATAAGAGTTTTTTCCTCATATTTTTTCAGTATGACACAAGATTATTTAAAAGTCAAAGAAGCTACTGATTCATTATCTTCATAACCTCGCCTACTAGATGTAAAGATCCAGTAACAACTCCTACATCCTCATTTCTTAAATAATGGATAAACCTGTTAAACAATCTGACAATATCCGGATCGTTCTCGCACGGTATATTGTATTGATGTATCTCACTAGAAACCAACTGTGTCTCAACAGATAACCTTCCCATTTTGGTTACGAAAACATAGGAAGCAGTTGGCAGTAAAACTTTCAACAAAGGTCTAAAATCCCTTGTTCTTTTAAACCCAATAAAAAATACGAATTTTTTATTAGGAAAAATTTGAGTTAAGCTCCTTATAAAAGCTTTGGTTTTTTGCTCGTTATGTGCCCCATCCAAAAGAATTACTTTACCTCTAAAATCAACTTTTTGAAATCGTCCTGTAAACGATGCTTTAGAAAAGGCAAGTTTTAACTTAGACCACTGTATTTTGAAGTTATCCCTTTTCGAAAGGGTATTTATAGCCGTAAGAGCAAGGCTCGCATTCTTCGCCTGAAACAAACCGGTTAATCCCAATTTTATGTGTATTTTCTTTAACTTTTCATCATCATTGAGGTGGAAATCAAACTCCGTTTTATCTAGGTTTAGAGTTACATTGGAATAAGTTCTTTTATCGCCAACAGGATAAAGTCTGCCGTTTAAATCTCTTGTCCTTTTTGCGATTATCGAGTTAACCTGGCTACTTTGTTTTAAATAAACAACACTGTTTCCCTTGTAAATAATTCCAGCCTTTTGTTTCGTTATTAACTCTATATTATTACCTAGAGTTCTAATATGGTCTAATCCTATCTGTGTAATAATGCATAGCTTATCCGTGTTGCAAACAACGTTTGTAGAGTCATAAAGCCCTCCCAAACCTGTTTCCACAACTGCGTAATCTACTTTTTCCTTCTTAAAAAAGTAAAAAGCAAGGGCTGTCAAAAACTCAAAATATGTTACTTTTGTAGAGATAGTATCTTCAGGACGTTGTATTGTTGGAACTACCTCAGATGTATATTTTCTAAACAAAGTCTTATTGATCAACTTCCTCCTTGAATTGCAAAAAATCTGAAACCTCTCTCTGAGATCTAAAAGATGAGGAGATAGGTGCAATCCAACCTTGAAACCAAGAGATGATAAACCTAAAGCTGTAAGATAAGCCGTTGAACCTTTACCTGATGTCCCTGCAACGTGAATCACTTTTAACTTATCTTGAGGGTCTCCTAACAAATGCATTAGCAACTTAGCTCTCTGCAAACCTACTCCTCCAGGGAATTTTTGCTTAGAACTCCTAGGGATTCTTGTTTCAATAAAAGAAAGAGTTTCTTGATATGACTTAAACATTATCAATATAAAAATCTACAGACCATGAGTTATCTCTCTAAATCTAGTCGTTAATTTCCGTGTTACTGGACCAACCTCTCCATTACCTACAATCGTTTTATTTATTTTTATTACAGGCATTATCTCCTTATTCGTAGCTGTTAAAAAAATCTCATCATACTGCCCCATCTCCGACGCTTTCACCTCTACTTTGTTAACCTTTATCCCTAGCTGCCTAGCTATATTTATAACTACATATTTTGTCACACCGGGAAGAATGTCTGTGGCAGGAGTAAATAGCTCGTTATCTTTTACAAAAAATATGTTGCTTGTTGTCGGCTCTAACACTCTATCATTGTCCAAATATAAAACCTCCACATAGCCTTGTTTTTTTGCATTTTTTAAAACATAAACACCAAAAACATAATCAAGAGACTTAATCTGAGGAAATAAACGTGCGTACTGAACTGTTTTTATAGCAATACCTTGAGAATAAAATTTATTGGGATATGTATGAGGATGTGTAAACATAATAATAAAATTATTATTGTCACTAGGTAAAAAATTATCCGCACTCACACCCCCAGTTAAAACTATTCTGATATTTAATTCCCCCTTATTTCTTCTAATACCCTCCATTATCAACCTCCTTACCTCATCACGAGTTTTTTTAATAGACAAATCTAAACCAGACACAGAGTTAAAAAATCTATCTAAGTGTTTTTCAAGCTCAAAGGGTTTTTTATTATAAGTTCTTAAGAAATCAAAAACGCCATAGCCACGCAGTACAGAGATATCAAACACAGATATCTTCAAGTCTTTTGTTTTAACCCACTCATCGTTCAGGTAATGGATATAATTTTGCATAATAAACATTATAACCAATAACAAGCTTTTTTGGTGTTTTAAGTAAGGAGCGGGGATATATTACCCTGTTAATCAACGATACAATCCTAATATCTGAGCAATGAATAAAGAATACAATTGTATCTAGTATCTTGTATATGGTATATAGCACACCATCGTAAATTTTTTTGCACAGACAGAGTGTAGGGGTCGACCAATGTGTCGACCCGTCAATCAAGAGGTCAATTAATAGATAATAGATTTTTCTAGTGCGTCATCGCGAGGAGACCGATTTATCGGTCGACGTGGCGATTTCCGATTATATAAAAACAAGATTAATCTTTGTCTTCAATTTTTCATGAGTTATGTTAAAAAACATAACGGCGGGGATCACTTCGTCAGTCGCTAACACTCCTTCCTCGTGATGACATGATAGATATTAAATACAAGATACTAGATACAAAATACGCTTAAGTTGCTATATAATGTTTATATGAAAATAACAGATGTTAGAGCTATTCAAATACTTGACTCTCGGGGTAATCCTACCATAAGAACATTTATAACCTTAGATGATGAAACATACGCATCAGCGAGTGTTCCATCAGGGGCATCTACAGGAGCTCACGAAGCAGTAGAATTAAGAGATAACGACAAATCTTTATATCATGGAAAAAGTGTAAATAAAGCAATAGAGCACGTCAACACAACAATTAAAAAAGCTATACTAAACAAAGAGGTAAGTGAGGTTGCTGAGATAGACAGAACAATGATTAATCTTGATGGTACCGACAACAAAAGTCACCTTGGAGCTAACGCAATTCTTTCTGTCTCTCAAGCTGTTGTTAGGGCTGTGGCAAAATCAAACAAACTCCCACTATGGAAGTTTATTAACAAATATTATTTTCCTGACACATCACCAAAGTTTCCTAAATTAATGGTTAATGTTGTTAACGGAGGAAGACATGCAGACTGGAGGTTCGATATACAAGAGTTTATGATTATTCCAAGGCCATCATTCCCATCTCATGCCATTAGAATAGCATCCGAGATATTTATAGAGTTAGGCAAATTACTAAAAAGTGAGGGTTTCTCCACATTGGTCGGCAATGAAGGAGGATACTCACCTGCTCTTAACTCAAATCAAGAAGTTTTTGAAAAAATAATACAAGCTGCTAACCGATTAAGCTACAAAGAAGGTATTGAGTTTAGTTTAGGGATGGATGTAGCTGCTAGCGAATTTTACAAAAACGGTACCTATGTTCTTTCAAAAGATAAAAAGGAACTAAAAGGAGAAGAGCTTTCTAACTACTATATGGATCTTGTGGCCAAGTATAAGCTTTCACTTATAGAAGATCCTTTTTCTGAAGATGATTGGAAAAACTTTTCCAAATTTACCCAACGCGCTGGCAAATACTTAACAATTATCGGAGATGATCTTTATGTAACCAATAAAACTAGAATAAATAAAGGTATAGAGTTGAGAGCATCAAATGCTGCTTTAATTAAACTTAACCAAATAGGATCGGTTCTAGAAACAGTAGAGGCTATCAAGACAGCAAGAGATGGACATATGAAGATATCAGTTTCTCACAGATCTGGAGAAACTTGTGACTCTTTTATAGCCGATCTTGCTTATGCTACCGCGTCAGACTTTATCAAAACAGGGTCTATGAGTAGATCAGAAAGATTGGCAAAATATAACAGACTATTAGAAATAGAGTCAAATGTAAAGTAGTATGGATAAAAAAACGCTAGAAGCTCTTAAAAAAGCAGCTATAGATTCACTAAAAAATCCTGGTAAGAACAAGGTTAGTTTGCCCAAAGATGAGTCTCATCCTCCTGTCCTGTATCTTTTTAGACACACTCAAACTAATGATAATATCAGGAGAATATTTTCCGGAAGAAGACAGACCAGTTTAACTAAAGAGGGAGAAAAGCAAGCAAAAATGCTTGCAGAAAAACTAAAAAATAAGAAGATAGATTTATTCATCTCTCCACCTTTAAAACGATGTAAGCAAACGTTAAGTCCTTTGAAAAAGTACTTTCCAAACGTTCCCTATATTCAAAAGAAGGAGCTTGTAGAACGAGATTATGGTGACTTAACCGGAAAAAGTAAGTTGAGGATAATGAAGCTTTATCCTGAAAAAGCAATTTTATGGAGGCGTTCTTGGAATTACCCTCCACCAAACGGAGAAAGTTTAAAAACAGTCTGGGAAACAAGAATTAAGCTATTTGTTAAGTGGTTAGAGAATAAGATAAAAAAAGAAAATATTAATGTGGCTTATGCTGGGACCAATAATACCGTAAGACTTATAAGAATGTACTTCGAAAAACTAAGTATAGAACAGATGCTTACCTTAGAGAATCCTTACGGTGATTACGTCGCTTACTCTTTAGGCTAAACGCCAACCTAGAAAATGAATAATGAATGAAGATTAAAGAATGAATTTCTAATTAGAAATTTTATTCCATTTATTCTTCACTCGTGAGGGTTTGCCTGCCAGCTGGCAAATTAGGAATTTTTACTCTCCTCTTTTTCTTATCTCTTCCTTGAGTTTTTCAAGTTCGTCCTTTTCTTTCTTTAGTTCTCTTTTTAGAAGTTCATCACTATATTTGCTGGATTTGTAAATATGTATTCCCAAATAAATCATGATTATTAATGCTAAGATTATGGCTAAACTTACTCTGTAGGGAAAAACATAAAAAGAATAACTAGCTCGAAGACCTTGTCCTTTTGTTCCGTAAGAACCAATTAATTTAACTGTGTAGCGACCAAACATCCATTTTTTACCTAACTCTGTTTTATAAGCAGATAAAGTGCCAGGAAATATATTTTTCTTTTTTAAGTTCATTGTACCAACTTCCTTACCAAGCATATTATAAAGCTTTATGGACATCTGAGGGGCAATATGAACATCTCCCTCGTTTAGTATATGCGTCTCTATCTCCACTGGTCCGTATTCATAAAATGATTTAGAGGAAAATTTACTTACCGTTGCTGCTTCTTTAACATCACCTGCAACCCTAAAATATAGAAGCGTTCCAACCTGAGGAACTATAGCCGCAGACCCTGCTTCTGAAGGTGCTGTTCTATTTGCTTGAGCTTCATTACCCTGAAAAAATACTGCTACATAATGACCTCCCGGCAAAGCATTTTGAGGGACATATACATCTAAATAAACTATTGTTTTATTTCCTGCTGGGACAGATATATGCTCAAAAGGTAATTTTATCCATGATGAAGCAGCATAACGATTATTTAACATGTTACTATCTACAAAAACAGGAACATTATCATCTCCTTTGACTATAAAATCGGATTTTTTCAAAGCGCCATTAATTGGAAAAAGCGTTCTGTTAAGAAAGGAAACAGCAATATGCTTCGTTTCCCCAGGTTGAACATCTATCTCTTGATGAGCTGGATAGACAGTTATTCCAAAGTTTTGTTGAGCAAAAACATTATGTTTAACAACTAATACTAATAACACAATACTAACAGATGTCCCTAGTGCGAATAATATTTTTTTAAACATAATATTAATTAAAACTTTGCTGTTGCAGTATATTTGACAACGTTGAAATAGTAACCAGCTGGTTGATCTCCAGGAATAGACAATCTATAACAAACATCTATCTTTGATCCTGTCGTAGTTCCACTGTTGGACATTATTGTTGCTTTCGTTTCTGACGACTCTTGATCTGCGATTTGTCTTGCACAGAACGTACCCGATGTACAAGTAGTCTCTGAGGCTTTACCGTCATAATCCCATACCGCATCTGTCCCTGTAACATCCTCTAGTGATATCCCTAAACCATAATAAGTGGCTGTTGTCCAGTCATAAGCAGCAGATTCACTACAAGCTGAAGAACCACAAACAGTATCTCTTATACAAGTACCTGACCCAAACGTGTACTCCCCTGAACTTGGAGAAGAACCCGTACATGTATTCCCTCCTCTTCCCATTTGATCATTTTCTTCTATGGTAACAACATAACCATTAGATGCGTTTGTTATCACCTTTAAAGTTTGATACGCGTCATAAAACGTGTCCGATGCAGCCAATGTCCCGAATGGTATAGAATATGCTGTACTATCTATAGAGGAAGATGTTCTTGTCACTCCACAAATAGTTCCACTATCAGCAGCTCCATCTCCAGCAGAATCGTTGATATAAAAATTTAACGTTTCCTCTACTGTTGCTGAAACAAATACTCCTTCATGGACAGCAACTTTTGTTGTCGTAGAGTACAACGTATTACTACCACTATCTAACTCCGAAATAACTATAGAATAAACATCAGATGTTCCTTGTGTATGAGAACTGCCTGGTGCTGGATTAATAAAACTATATCCTGCTGTTGAGGTTCCAATTGTGATAGTTACATCTTTACTGCTAGCCAGTGTTCCTGTGAATGGAAAAGTAATTGTGTGATATCCACTGCCTGTTGACATTGTTGTCGTTCCAAAAGTAACACCACAACCGCCTGAACATGTTACAGAGGTATATGAATCTATATTACTGTTCGTAAGTAAATTTGCATCAAATCCTGTATCGTCAGGAATCCCATCATTATAGTCACTTGACGCTGCTGGAATCTTTATCTCTAAAGATCCCCCATTTACATCTGCCACTGTTGTTAAATTAATTGTATGTATAGCAGACTCTGTAGCAATAACTAAATCCGTTGATCCAAGCGCTGAGTTTAATGCACTAGTAATACTAAATGTCGTACTATTTAAGACTGACCCTACCGTATAGCTAGTATTTCCTATACAGCCATTTGTACCTGAATCACTGAAACAAATAGAGTCTTGAGGAAATAAATTATGAGTATCGTTATCCGGGTTACCACTTGAGTCTATTGTAATTGTAGTAGATCCTGAAGATGCTCCACTAGAACCTACTCCAGCTCTATAAGAAATCCTAGGATTTGACAAAGTGTCGTAAACCGTATCGAGAGGTTGAGCTGCATATACATTCGAGAATAGGGTTATAAAAAAAAGTACAATAAAACTGTACAAAAATTGACGTAATATTGTATTATGCATAATAGTCGTAAAAAACTAACATATTAATTTACTATAAGGAAATTATCAAGTAATGAAACATTTTTGTCAAGTTGAAAAAAGAACATAAATTATGCAGTGGACTAATAAAAAAAGCGAGTATATATTCAAAATTTGCACTGTGATATTATTGCTATTTTTAAGCCTTAATTTTCCATTACTTAATAAAAGTATTTCTGCTCATTTCGACCCAATATCATACTCAAGTAAATTATCTGCGAATATAGGTATAAGTTCAAACCAGAAACTATTAACAATTTACGGCTACACATCTCCAAACTCTACCGTAACGCTGGAAAGTTTTGGCTTACAAGACAATATAACATCAGATGAGACAGGATTCTTTAAATTTGAAGAAAATTTTATACCAAGAACCTCAACACCTGCGTGTATTCAATCTATAGACAAATTTGGGAGAATGACAAGACCTATATGTATTCCTTCATTCCCAACCAATTATAGCGCTGTAATTGGGCCAGTTATCTTGCCGCCAACTACATCTTTAAGCAAATCCAACTATTTCACAGGCGATGAGGTCATATTATCAGGACAATCTATCCCTGACAGAGAGATCTCCCTGTCTTTTTTTAAAGAAGACAATTCTGGGGGTCACTTATCTTGGTTAGGGCCAAAACCTGTTTTAGCATTAGCACTACCTAAGATTAATACTAAAACAGATATACACGGAAATTATTCCTTTCAGCTTCCTTCTGGAACTGACACAAAATACCGCTTCTTCACACAAGTTGAGTTTAAAGATCAATACTCACCCAATAGCAACTTGCTAAATGTTATAATCCTTCCTGTATGGATGCTTATTATTATTTGGTTAACTAACTTATTAAAACTTTTGTCTCCCTACCTGTTAAATATTTTTATTTTGCTTGAGATCTTTACTGCATTGCTTGTTATTCTTTATAAAAGAAAACGGCATCCTGAAAATAAAATTGTTCTTAGGAGTTTTTATCACAGAGAGATTGTGAATTTGCAACATTACTAAACGTTTTTAAATACTTTTGCCCATGGGGACAGATAAGAAATATTACCTTGGATTTTCTTACTTCTTAGGGATAGGTCCTGTTAGGTTTAAACAAATCATCAACGCATTTGGCAATGTAAAGAGTGCTTATTTAGCATCGCACAAAGACTTATCGAAAATCATAGGAGATAGATTATCTCATAGATTTGTGACATTTAGAGATTCTTTTAATACTGATAAGAAAATAAAAGAGATTAAATCCAAGAATATTAAAGTGTTAACTCTTAATGATGACAAATACCCCCAAAGTCTTAAAAATATCTCAGATCCTCCAATATGTTTATATATTAAAGGAGATCTTAAAAAAATTGACTTTAACAACTCAGATTCAACTTTCTTCGCTGTAGTTGGAACTAGAAAGCCCACATCTTATGGAGTGAGAGTAACTAAAAGAATTACTCGTGATTTGGTTGAGTGCGACTTGATCACTGTCTCAGGATTAGCACTAGGAATAGATGCAGTATCTCATCTTGAAACTTTAAGGAATGGTGGAAAAACAATTGCTGTTTTGGGTTGTGGTGTAGATATTGTTTACCCAAAGGAGAATAGAAAGATATATGAGGATATTATTAACAAACGTCAAGGATTAATCGTGTCAGAGTTTCCACCTGGTCACTCGGTCAGTAAGGGTTTGTTTGTTGCGCGTAACAGGATAATATCTGGATTATCTCAAGGCGTTCTGGTTGTTGAAGGCACTGAAAAATCAGGCTCTCTTATTACCGCCTCATATGCTGCCACACAAGGTCGTGATGTTTTTGCCATTCCTAATTGCATAACATCCCCACAATCTCAGGCACCACATATACTCTTAAAACAAGGAGCTATCTTAACAACATCAGGCAATGATATTTGTTCGGCCCTTGGAAAAAAATATATTGCCACTAAAAATACCTATACCCTTCCAAAGAATCTTAACGAGATAGAAGAAAAGGTGTGTTTAAGATTAATGTCTGAGAGTATGACTCCTGATGTTTTGTCCGAGATCTTAGAGCTACCTATTACAAAAGTTATAAAGATTTTAACTCAACTTGAATTAAAGGGAATCATCAAAACACTTCCAACAGGAGAAATTGTTATGAATATTACTTAACTAGAAATGGAATTTTATTATTTTCCCTGACTTCTTCTAGAGTTTTTTTATCTTTTGTAAGATTAGCAACTATTTTTTTACCATTATGCAATGGCTTGTTGTTTTGCCAAAAGTTAATCTCCAAGGTTTTGGCTCTTGCAGATAAAGGCTCAAGTTTCTGTCTGAACACAGCTACACTTGTTATAAAAGATTTAAAATCTTTACGTGCGACAGTTCTTTTAATGTCGCTGATATTATCACTCCACATCGTTAAAATTTTTACGTTATCCTTATGTAAGTCTTCTATGCCCTGAGGAAGTTCACTAGGCTTAATCGTGCTTATTTTATCCTTCAATTCCTTTACTGACGATTCTATCTCCTCAATTCTTTCTATATATAGACTTGGTGTGTTCGTAGAAAGAAGTGATGATAACAATCCAAAGTATGATGAGAAAAGAGGAATTGATTTTATGTTTATGTCAGTAATTATTGAATAATAACCTGAGGTCTTTTCTGCTTCGTCTAAATACTCTGACATTATTCTATTTGTCTCAGATAAAGATTTATGCAATCTTGGATTGATGTTTTTACTTTCCTCTACTAGTTCACCAAAACCGCCCATCACCTGTTTTGTTGTTTTAGTTGATTCTGATATTTTATAAGCTTGTTCTTTTAATTTTCTATAAGGATTTGACAGTGTTGTGGTGTATTGATCGTAAGTTCCTAAAACTTTATCGCTATTTCTTATCTCCCCAAAATGCTTAACGCCTTTGTATTCATCCTCTATACTTCTTAATTTTGGCATTACGACAAAGCTTAGAATATTGCTATTTGCTGGGCTTGTAAAGACGCCTGCCACCTCACCTTTACCTTTAGATAGAATATTATTTATTCCCGACAACAACGGCTCACTATTATATTTGAGCAGCAACTTTTCTCCTTGTTGTTGCGTCTTTCTTCCTGATACATACGAAAACATGGAGTATAAATCACTTCCAACATTCATAATCCCAGATTTCATTTTCTCTACTTTTTTAACTGCCTTTGTTGAAAAGTCATATCTCCTAATCTTGGGCTGAACCACAAAGAAATATGCTCCCACTAACACTAATATAACAACAGCTGCTACTCCGATTACTGCTTTAGAACCCGATGGGTTATTAACATTGCCTCCCGATACATTGTTAACGGTGTTATCTTGTTGTTGTGGTTGTTGAGGCTGAGTTGACTGTATTTGGTTTGGTTGTGAAAAACTTTGAGCTGAAAAGGGAGATTGAGGCTGTTGAGATATCTTTAAAGGAGTGGCGTTTGTGAAATTATGGCTTGTGTTTTGGTTATTACCTTCTGAATCCATTGGTTTTGATTATAAGTATCAAGTCTTAAGATGTCAAACAAACTTCAATTGGCAGTCTCAATACGTTCTTGAATTCTCACCTGTCGTAGTATTTAATAAATCCTAATATCTAAATATATTTAAATCGCCAGTCGGCGGAACAGATCTAAACGTCATCGCGATCCTCCGAATCGGAGGAGAAGCAATCCCCGCCTATATGAGAGCAAGACTGGCTGTTGGTGTTAGCATTAAAACCGTAGGCGGGGATTGCGTCGCTAGCGCTCGCAATGACGTGAGAGAGTAATTTCTAATTACTAAACAATAAACAATAACCAAATACTAATAAGTAAAGAACAAAGAGGTAAAGAGACAGGGTAGATAAAGGGTATAAAGAAATGAAGATTAAAGAATGCAATTGTATTTAGTATCTTGTATTTTGTATTTGGCGTTCAATACGTCATCACGAGGAAGGAGCCGAGTCTGACTCGGCGACTGACGAAGTGATCCCCGCCCATATGAGAACAAGACTGGCTATTGGTGTTAGTATTAAATACCGTAACGGCGGGGATTGCGTCGCTAGCGCTCGCAATGACGTGATAATTAACCTTTTTGATTGACGGGTCGACACATTGGTCGACCCCTACACTCTGTCTATGCAAGAGAACTTGCGATTTGATCATTGGTTATTGTTTAGTAATTAGGTTAATTAGGTCAATTAGAAATTAGAAATTTTATTTGTTATTCACTTGCATATACATTATCAATACAATGGCTTTTACTTAATCTGTTAAAAAGTATACAACACTTTCAAATCTTCTTCTATAGGACAATGCTTGCTATTAAAATTAATTTTTTAACGTATATAATTAGTACATGGACTTGATAAAAAACGTCTTTTTACTAGCAGTTGCAGTTGTATTTACTTTTATACTTTCTCTCTCAAATGGAAATGTTTTTGCATCTACTGAATTAAATAATAAGTTTGGAATACATATAACTCAACCCAGCGATAAAGAGCTTAAACAAGCGGCTGAGCTAGTTAACTCTAACGGTGGAGATTGGGGATATATAACCCTTGTCATACAAGAAAATGACAGAGACACACAAAAATGGAATACTGTATTTAATAAGCTCAGACACTTACATCTAATTCCAATTATTCGTCTTGCAACTAGTGCAAAAGGCAATTATTGGAGAAGGCCCGATATTAACGATACTACGAAATGGGTTCATTTTCTAAACTCATTAACCTGGGTTGTTAAAAAACGTTACGTAATATTATTTAATGAGCCAAATCATGGTAAAGAATGGGGCGGAAAAGTTGATGTACGACAATATGCTAATATATCTCTCGCCTTCGCCAAGAAACTTAAAGAATCTAATCCTGATTACTTCGTTATGTTGGCAGGGCTTGATGCATCAGCACCACACAACCCTCCTTTATATGAAGATGAGAAAGTTTTTCTAGAACAACTATCCCATCATAAAGACTTATTTAAATACGTAGATGGACTAGCATCTCATTCCTACCCACCAAGTTATATAGGCTCACCACATATATCTGGAAGAAGATCGATAAAAACATATGAGTGGGAACTGCAAATACTAAAAAAGATGGGTGTTAAAAAGCAACTACCCGTATTTATTACTGAGACTGGTTGGATTAACTCTATGCGAAACGTAGATAAATACTTCGAGTATGCCTTCAAAAAAGTATGGCTTCAAGATGAAAGAGTCATTGCTGTAACTCCATTTATTCTTGAGTACCAAACATACCCATTTAGCCAATTCTCATGGATAAAGCCAAACGACAAAGGCGTTTATCCTCAATACACAACTATACAAAACATACATAAGACTAAAGGAAAACCTGAAATTATCGACAAAGGAATTATTAGCTTTAACTTCCCAAAGACATTGGCTGTTTTGTCAAAATACCATTTCCAGTTAACTGTCAAAAATACAGGACAGGCTCTGTGGGACAAAACATATCATCTTGCTGTAGAGCCTCAAAGTGGAGTTGTGTCGTATTTTTTTTCCAACATTACCGAGACTTACCCAGGACAAAACACAACTGTAGATTTCTATTTCAAGACGGGAGATAAGATAAAGATAGAAAATGAAAGACTATTGCTGATTAAAGACAATAAAGATATCTCGTCCATAAAATGGGTTTTTAAAACTGCTCCTCTGCCTTCCTTAGATATTTATGTTTCTTTATACCCAAAATTTCGAACAACCTCTAATAATTTTGAGATTCAACTTTTCAACTCAAATGAGGAAATGGTTTTTAAAAAGAAAAATATCAGCATTAAAAATGGACAAGGTAAACTACCAAATATACAAAACATAGTATTTGGAAAGAAATACAGAGTAGTTATATTAAAAGACTATTACCTACCGAGACAAACATTCGTTATTTTCCACAATAATAATGAAAGCATTCGTCTATCAAAGATGTTTCCTTTAGATCTGAATAAAGATGGTAAATTTAGTATGAAAGATCTTGTTTCTTTAATTAAAAGGCCTCGTTTATTATCCTTGTTTATTCCTTGAACCTTAAAAGGTTTTATTTTCTATTTACGATGTAGACATCAACTGTTTGGACCTTCTTACCTATTAATCTTCTCTTTATGACTAACTGATCCCCAACTTTTATGTCTTCAAACTTTGCCTCTGTTGAGTTTCCTTCTGGTCCTATATGAACCTTAACAACCGGACTGTTAGGTAATGTTGCCCCGCCTTTTTCCCCTTTAATCTTGATGCTCCCTGTTCCCACGCTAATTACTGTGTAGTCAAACGGAATTACTTCATCATGTGGAGTAGGAGTTGGGATATTCTCTTCTTGCTGTGTGTTTGTAGTTGTTGTGTTTGTTGTGGTATTAGTTTTAGGTTGTTGTTTAAGAACGTAACTTGCTAAAACAACAGCTCCTGCTATTAATAATATAAGGATTAGAAGATTCAATTGATTTTTTTTCATAGTACTTACATTATTATTGAAAAAAAATAATTTGTCAAGACATACATCTCCACTTCCCCAATGAATCGCGATTAAGGTGATAAATGTTAAAGCCTTCAAAGTCAAATTCCAAATTAGAAATTTTCTCTTAATCTCTTCTCTCAAAGTAATCTTTAAGAAGTTCCTTTGCTATTGGAGCTGCAATATTTGACCCTTCTCCACTTTCCTCTACTAATACAGTTAAGACTATCTGCGGCTTATCAAAAGGTGCAAACACAGTAAACCAAGCATGCGGAAGGTGTGATTCTAAGTGCGATTGAGCTGTCCCGGTCTTACATCCTACATGCATTCTCTCAGATCTTCCCGAACTAGATTTAACTTTAAAGTTAAAAAATGGCCACCCTGTTCCCCCAGGATCACACGCTTCCTTCATACCTTCTTTAACAAGTTTCAAGGTGCTTTTACTTATATGTAAATCTTTGCATTCTCGGGTAGAATAAGGTTGTAATGCAAGGTTATCGCTATCTTCTCCAGCTATCTTCAGAAGCTTTGGTTTACATAAATAGCCATCATTAGCAAAGACCTCTGTTGCTTGAGCAACCTGTATAGGAGTGGTAAGAACATAACCTTGTCCTATTGAGAAGTTATAGGTGTCACCTAAAAACCAGTCCGATTTAATCGTTTCCTTTTTCCAAAACGGAGATGGAATTGTTCCGCTCAACTCAGGCAAACCAATACCAGTTTTCTTTCCAAAACCAAACTTAAGTGCATAATCCTTAATGTCTCTCGACCCTAAAAGAGCTCCTGTTCTATAAAAAAATATGTCATTAGATCGCTTTATTGCTCTAACTACATTAACCATCCCTTCTTTTTTACCATACTCTAGATAATACCAGTTACCAAAAGTCAAAGATCCAGCCTTAATAACCCCTGTATCCTCAAAAAGAGTGTCTGCAGTAATTCTTTTCTCCTCTAACGCAGCTGTAGCAACAACGAGCTTAAAGGTTGATCCGGGAGGATAAACCCCCTGTAAAGTTCTATTAAAAAGTGGTTTGTCTTTATCAATAAATAAATTTTTAATATCTTTGTCCTCGTCCTCAAATGCTTGACTGTTAAAACTTGGCGAAGAGGCTAAAACTAAGACCTCACCTGTTTGTGGACTCAATCCTACAACTGCTGCTTTTTTACCTTTGATTAAGTTAAATGCTCTATCTTGTAACCATGAATCCAAAGCTAACTGTATCTTGTTGCCTTCCTTAGGATTAATCACTGATAAAACCCTTATTGGCTTACCAACAGCGTCCGTCTCAATAAGCTGTTTTCCGTTCTTTCCACGCAACTCGCAGTCAAATAATCTTTCAACCCCAAATTTACCAATCTTATCACCAATAGTTGCCTTTGAGATACACGTGTCATTTTTTAAGTCGTCTTTATTTGCCTGTGCTCTGTATCCAATGATATGTGCTGCCGATTCAGGAAAATAATAAATGCGCCTTGATATGGCACGCTTTGTATCAATCTTCACATCCGGATCTATGTTTCTAGCCATTATTATTCCTTTTCTGTCAACTATCTCTCCCCTTTTTGCTTCAATAACAACCTCACGAGCCCTATTACCATCAGCTAAATTTTTAAAGTAAGCACCACGTACCACAGTTAAGTTAAAAAGGCGAATAAGTAGACCAAGATTGATAATTAAAACCATGCCCAAAAAAAAGCTTAGGAAAAAACGTACCTTTTGACCATTGTCATCTTGATTAGCGAAACGAATTCCCCCGTCATTCACACGTCTGAAAAAAGAAAGCTTTCTCATATATGACAGTATTATAACATTGAATATATAAGTAGAAAGAATGAGGAATAAATATATAAACAAATTTTTAAAACTTGTTTTTATATCTAAATTATAGTTATAATGATAGTGTAAACATTACAACCTTTTTAAATTTCAAATGGAGTCTAAAACGAATAGTGTATTAATCATCGCCACATCAGTTATAACAGGTTTCCTACTAGCTGAAGTTTTGTTTGTTTTGATGACAAATACATACAATCTAAATATTCCTGGAGCTTGTGCTTCTTCAAACAAAATTCAAAGCCAAAATAAAAGAAACTTGAACATGAGTGCAAGATTCAGATATAAACATCGCCCAGAGGAAATCGTACGTGAAGGCCTTGTTAGTATGAAATACGAAGGTGTTATTGTCTCTATCAAACAAGGACCTGATTATTATAAGCCTTATGTTGATGTTAATCCTTCTATACAATTTGAGTATATGTACTCTTTTGTTATAAAGGATAAAGAAACTGGAAATAGCATTAGCTTCTATGTTAATAAAAACGACTTGTCATTAATTAATATTAGCAATCTGGATCACTCAAAAAAATTTACCTTACAAGATCTAAAAAAAGGAGATGGTGTTATTGTCACAGAGGTTGTTGATCTTAAAAAACAAAGAGGATTGGATTATATTAAGTTTAATATTATTAAAAAATAAGTTTGTAAAAAGACTACAAAATTGTTTATTATTGATTTAAAATTACCATAGAAGGTAAATAAAGATATGAAGAAAAAAAAGAAAATAAAATACAGCTCTCCTGTAATCCGTCAAAGAAAAATTATTGTGGGAAGATTTTTCTTTTCCAAAAGATACTTCAATTCACAAAATCAAATTGATTTATTAGTACAAGCTGCTACTCCAACCTCTTCTTGTGGAACATAATAACCTTTTAAGATATTTACAGACACCATTACTCTTCTTGTTATCTATAATATAGTACTAACCCATATGTCAACGTCATCATTAAGTAAAATTAAAAATATCTTTAAGAATATAGAAGCAATCCGCTCTCTAATTCTAGTTGGGTCGCGTAGTAGAAATGAACATAATGAGGAATCTGATTTTGACATCGGTCTTTACTACTCGGGTTATATTCAGACAACGCGCATTAAAAACACGCTCGTGGAAATTAGTGACATCACTAATCCTAAAATAGAGGGTTTAAACACAACAAGCAATATAATTAATGGTCAAATCTGGACTGTCATTGATGGTAAAATGGTAGATATTCACTGTCTCAAGATTAAAACTATTGAGAAAAATGTTGAGGATTCTTTGGCGGGAAAATTTTATATAGATGCTTACTTAACATATCCTTTTCCATTTTACACATATATGAGACTTGCTAGCATTGTCAATGCTAAAATATTATATGATCCAGATCAAACAATTAAGAGCATTAAAAAAAATATTGATAAGTATCCAGACTCTTTAACCAAAAACATAGCTCACTTTTTTATAAGAGATGCAAAGAAAATGTCTCTATTAGCACACTCTTATCTAACAGATAAACAATTATTCTTGTTCAAAGGTGCTATTGCTCGAGCAATTAACGATTTAGTACAAGTGTTATATGCAATCAACAAGCACTACTTTCCGGGGTATAAAAGACTACTGAAACACTTGTCCTCCTTACAAATTAAACCTAAAAGTCTTTGTCCCAATATACAACTTCTGACAAATTCTAATCCCAATTACACAATTGATGATGATAATAAGCTATACGTCTTAGAGGAAATGATTAAAGACATCATTACATTATCTCGTAACTATTACATATCAAAGCCTCATATAGACAGTAAGTTAGGATGGTTTTAGTTTACTCAGAGCTTGTACAAGTTGAGAATTATTCTTATTATTAAAAAAAAGAAAATAAAAATCATTAGTCTTAACTAAGTTTATTATAGTATTTATTTGTTTTTTCTTTGGTTTTTGTGTCTTACTCCATAATTGAGTGAACATAAAAGAAAGTATTTGCTGTTTGTTATTTATTTTTACAATCTTAACTTCTGATGATTTTCGTAAGATAAAGATAGGACCTATTAAATAGTGTTTTTTATCTTTATAGAATCTGTGTCTTTCCACCATCATATTTTGGTAAAAATAAAACCTTTTATTAATATATCTAACAATACCACTATCATCTGCTAAAGGCATATAATGACTCTTTAACATATTAACGACCGTCGATTTACCCATTCCCTCATTTCCAAAAAACAAAGATGCAACGTTTTTCTTCAACACTACACTTGAACAGTGCATCATTAAATCACCGCTGTTTTCAAGTAGCTCCATCATACTGTTTCGTAACAACAAACGAAATTGTGAACCACTTATGTGATAGTTTGTTACGATTAAAGTTGGTTTTTTTATTTGATATATCTCTATATAAACAGTCTTTTTATTATCATGCAAAAAAGATATTGTTGTCCTGTCAATAAATTTAATAGTGTAGTCACTTGTCCCAGAAAAATCACCTTCAACAAAGCCATGATACATTGATTTAATACTGTTCCTGATAAAGATAGAATTTACTGTGTTACTTTTCTGAAAATGCAGCTTATAAATAAAACCAGCTATCTTTAAATACAATACGGTACTCGCATTTTTCATGTTTACTTTGTTTTGCTCAAAGCTAAAACATATAACGATAACTCATGTTGTTCATTTATGTGTAAGATATCATTAAGCTTCTTATCTTTATAAGCTCCAATAGCACAACAATTCATCTGTAATGCTGAACTAACTAAGTAAATATTTTGGCCTAAATGTCCAGCCTCTATCAACATATATCTATATCCTCTTTCTCCATATTTTAAAATACTTCTTTCAAACATCGTAGTTATTACTAAAACACAACCAACATTTTTAATCCACTTCTGAGAATAAGAAAATAGATTATAAACATCTTCCTTTTTATACCGAAACATTTTCTCCAGAGTGTTATGAGGCACATAATAGTGATATGTAAACTTGTTAGAAAGTTCTGTTCTTAAAGGTATTAAGTATATCTCAAGAGGATATCTTGCTCCAGCAGATGGATAGAATCTTCTGTTATGATGTGCAGGATTCAATCCTGCACTGTAATATAACAATGTACCAATCTCATTCAAAGAAAGGTCTAAGGATCTTTTTTTAATTCTAACAGAGCTCCTTCTAAGCAGAGATTGCTTCAAGGATGTATTCATTAAAGTAGATTTATGGGGAAGTTTCACCTCTTCAAAACGACCATATGATTTATAATCTATATTCCATTTTCTTTTTTTTCCTTTAGAAAATACGCTAATAAGACTCTTGTTGTGAAAATCTCTCCATGCTGAACTTGGTTGTTTCATTAAGCTACTTATATACTCTTGCTTATCTTTAAGATTATTCATTTTTATTTTTACTTCATATATTATAAGAAAAAGTGTGGGGTTTTGCTTATTAACAACCTTTTTTGTCCAAAAAAGCGAGACACTTGCTTTAACCTCTGTGGTCGTAAGAACCTCAAACGTTCATCTAAATATAGTTCCTGCAAGCCAGGAATGATTACTTTATACGCATAAACTCCTGCCTTTTTAAAAATTTGGCTTGTGATATCCACATATAGAGGATTATATCCCTTTTTACTCAATGTGTTAATTAAATATGAAAGTGTTTGTTTGCTATTTTTGTTCCATTTTTTTAACTCATAAGCCTGGGGTTTTTGATCTATGAGGTAAGAAATCTGCCTTAATCTTTTTGGAGAAGACCAGTACCTTGCCCGCAAGGAAACTGTTTTAACCGCTCTTGAGTTAAGAAATGAAAAATCTGTTTTGTGTTGAATCATCTCATGACGTTGCCATATCCTCACTCTCAAAGCCTCCTCAGTGCTTCCTATTATCGCTTCCGTAGAACACATACTCGACTTTACACCAACAGATACTGCAGGACCGCCTAACCCATTTTCTACTAAAATACTAAGAAATGTTGGGATGCTGAGATCATTAGTTATCTTGAACAAATACCACTTTATCCTATAATCTGTATACAATTTATTAAGTCTGGATATCAACGGAATTTCTAAACTATTGATATTAATCAAGGGAGGAGTTAATTTAAGTAAAAAAAAGGTCATCGCCGCATCTCTTTCAACAACTTCATAAACTCCCCTTAATAAAGTTTTTATATTATTACAGCCAGCTGCAGCTCCATTGCTTAAAATCTTTACCAACTCAATCTCTCTCTTATTAATACTTTGTAAATAATTTAGATACTGGAGATAAACTAATTGTGAAGGTATAAAATAATTCTCATCTGTAACTAAAGATTTTCCCTCAATCCAACCAAACGTATTATCTTGAATTGATTTATCTGTTTTATTGTAAAAACCTATGTCTATAATATTCTTATTTTCTGCTAAAAGGTCATTAGGAGTAAAAAACTTTGTCTTTTTAATAGGGTAAATATATAAACATAGTCTCTCTACTGCTTCCATAACAGCCTTACGCAGGGCTTCTTGTCTTGATCTAAAAGAAGAACTTCCACACGGTGGATCTTTTATTTTGGTAACAAAATACTCCTCGCTATCTAAAACCTTGGTATTAGAGTTCAGTTCTACTCCAAAACTGTAGGCAAATGGTTCATCATAAAATAAGTTACTACTATCGCTAATGGTCGTTATAAGGTCGTTTTTATAAAGAATATTCAGTAGTCTTTCGATATGACACTTATCTTTTAACATGCTTATAGCATTATACTTTATGTCAAACCCAAATGAAAATGTCACCCCCCTCAACTTAATAATTTATCAAAATTTAAACCGTCTCCAAGGATGATCCTTAGGTGGTATCCAGTTTAGTTTATGTTCTGTTAATA
>JALWZV010000028.1 GCA_027002315.1 Candidatus Roizmanbacteria bacterium
ATTATTATCTATGTTTTTCTTCAGTTTTTTATAAATTTTCCTTTCAAAATACATATCAACTATTAACACTTATAGTATTATTTTACACCACAGTGTAAATTTAGTCAAGACTATTTTTATACTATGGTGTAAAATAGTATTTTTATTAATGCTCCAATGTCACATTAGATGTTCTTAAAAATCCTTGACACTAAACACAAAAAATGCTATAATTGTATGTCAAAGTAAAAAGTGTTATCCCAAATAACACAATTTAAAACAATTTACCCATATTTAAGCTTATTTTAGCTGAAATTAGCCAAGATAATCTCATAATAGGGATAAACAGTAAAATATTTTACTGCCTTAGCGATCTATAACAATAAAATAAAAATATACGGGGAGGAGAACGATGTTAAAAAAAATAGGTATCAATTCAATATCAGATATATTAAACTGGATTTTAACTTTTTCCAACAAATTTGACAAAGAAACACCGGAAGCTATCAAACAAAGGCTTCCCGGATTTCTAGGACTGTCACTAGAAGATGAACGAATCTTTGCTGGTTTACGAACAAACCTCAACAAAACGGAAGACATGTATTTAACTGATTTTCTCAACTCCTGCAAAGATTATGAGAAAAATCGTTTTCGTAATGTTGTGGCCGGAATGCCCGTGTCCAAAGAAGAAATTAGCACTGGGACTGGCAAGGACAAAAGAACAGTCAAAAAAGAAGTACACAGTGGCGTAAAATTTTTAAGGCGCATTGCTACTTTGGTCAGAGACTATGGGCCAGAAGAAGCTTATCGTCGATGTCTCTCTGGTCATATTATCGTGAGAGATCCAGTTCACCAAAAAGTTCTCAAGCAATGGCGTAAAAGTACTGAATGGTTCAGAAAAAAGATACTTGACGCCTTAAACGTTAGACAGCTTTCTGACATTAATTTTAGTCAACTTGCCAACGATTTGGCACAAGCAACGGAAAACTATCTTGAGACCAAAAAGCAAGCTCAAAAAAATCGTCCACTCTGGAAAAGAATGCTTTGGTAGGAGGAATATATCATGTTTCAATTTTTAAGAAGGATAACTTCTTCAGGTTATCAAATCACGACACTGGAACTTAACGACCTCCACAACAAGGTCTTTAAGCTTATCGTTTACTGTGGGCTTGTGCTTCTTTTTGGAGTTTGGCTCAATTGGACCAATCCCATATACAATTTGGCTCTGTTTTACTTGTCCCTTCTTGCCGTTATCTTTGCGGGGACACGACCAAAAATCCTGTTGACCATTTTAGGTCTTCAGATAGTAACGAGAAAGAAAGATCTTCTAACAAAGTGGTATAATTTTGTTTTAAGAGTTCTTCTTTATTTGTCCATTTCTCTGTTTATCCTGGCGACCTTTTCCTTTGCTCTGAATAAAGTTGGGACTTTTGTTGTTGCCGCCGGAGTTATCATCCTTTTTTTAATGGATGAATACTGGGGCATGACAACAGAAATTGCCAAACCATTTTTGTATAGATATATCATGGTGATAATTATTACCCACATTGTTATAGCGATTCCTAGCTCCTGGTTTATCAAAAGTATTGGAGTTGACCCTGTTGCACTAGTCAGGATCTCCTATATTGATGAACAAGTGGCTAAGCTATACGAGAAAAGAGAAAAGATTTCCAACAAAAGGAAAGATCTGGAACTTCAGATTCTTGATAAGGAGCTAAACTCCTGTCTTGACAACGCAAAAACTGTTGACGATCTCAGGGCTTGCGAGGAAAAGGCAAAAAAGTTAGACGACATTAAAGGGAAGTCTTTCTTGGGGTCTGGTTTGGAGTCGGTAGAAAAAGGAATTAAAACATTGCTTCATCCAGGCTCCTCCCCCAAGACAACAAGAAAATCTGTTGTCAAGGTAAAAATCTACCCTCCCGGTACTTACACAATTATATTAAAGGCTGGGGAAACTACTGACCACTGGATTATGTTTCCGGCGGGCGCAAAGCACAGTTATAATT
>JALWZV010000029.1 GCA_027002315.1 Candidatus Roizmanbacteria bacterium
CAACAAACATTATACCGCTGAGAATTATTCTAAATAAACGAAGTGAGTAAAATACCTCAACTTTTCTTCTCTGTTTTTTAACTCTAAAGATTTTAGGGAGATAAACCATTCCATAATTGGTTGTTCCAAAATCAAGTAAAGGAGAAAAAAAAGAAATATGGGTCCAAACAAGAGTATACAAACCATACTCAACAGGATTAAAAAATCTAACTAAAAAGAAAAATAACACAAAGCTAAATAATCTTAAAAGAATCGATGAGGTGTTAAGAGAAATAAAATTCAACAAAAATCTTCTATTTTTAAACCGTCGTAAAAAGAAAAAAAGTTTATTTTTAACACCGCCTTTTTTTTGTAAAAATAAATTATAAGCCTCCTCTAAAAGCTTATTTTTGGATTTATTACTTTTAGAATTTTCCTTGTGGTAGTAAAATTTTTTTGTATCAATACCAACGCTAAAACCAGATTTCTTCGCCCTAACACAAAACTCAACATCTTCATAATACATAAAAAAATCTTCGTCAAAAAAACCTATTTTTTCCAAAACCTCTTTTTTAACCACCATCAAAGATCCCGATACAAAATCAACCTCTTGATATCTTTTGCTGCCTTTTGCACGGGTAATCAACCCGCCGCTCAGGTATCTTTTGTCTATCTCCCCTCCATAGTAGAAAATGCCGTTCTGCTTAATCTTAAAACCACCAACATCGAACTTCTTTAACAGAGAAAGGAAATCGTTCTTAGATAAAGCAGATACGGACACATCCGGATTCATAATAATAAATGTGTCAAAGCCATCCTTGATGGCTTGTTTTAAACTTAAGTTAACAGCTTTAGAGTAACCTCTGTTGATCTTGGAGTTGTCAATATAATAGATCTTGATAGGATCAAAACCTAAATTTTTTATCTCCTTGTTTAGAGTATCAATTATGTTTTGCGGAACCTTGTACAAAACAACCACAAAAGCAAGTTTAATATCTTTTTTATTTCTCTGACCTTTCATATATTTACAACGTTCTTATATTTTACCTTGTACCTCCTCCATAATCCAATTTACAATCTTGCAGATTACATACCTTGTCCAGTAGTCTAAACAATAAAGTTTTGAGTCTAATCCACTTTTAAAATCATCTAAAGCTTGGATTTATTATTTACTTACATAGGTAGAAAGTTCTCCTCTTATTTATTTTATCCGTATTAACGTGCAAAAAAAAGTTTTTTAATGCACAAATGCTATTCCTAAACCTAAGACCGCAAACATCACTCCAGCTATCCATAACCTCATAACCACCTTTGGTTCAGACCATCCTCTTAATTGAAGCCATAGATGAAGAGGAGCCACTGGAAATATCTTCCTTTTGAAATACTTCTTAAAAAATAATTGCAAGAACGATGTGAGTATCTCTACTACAAACACTCCTCCTATAATGATTAGAGCAAAGGATTTACCTAGTATTAGACCTATAACAGCTAACGTTGCTCCAAAAGATAATGCTCCAGAATCTCCTAAAAATATTCTAGCTGGGTAAACATTAAAATAAAGAAACGCAATCAAGCCCCCAATCCATAAAGCAACAAACAAAGAGATTGGTACATCTAAAATAGATCTGGAGATTATCCAAAAACTAACCAACGAAATTGATAATATGCCGGTAGAAAGACCATCAAGACCATCGGTTATATTAATAGCGTTAGAAAAAGACAAGATAACAAAGGCTGCAAAAAATATGTAAAAATAGGATAAATTAAAAACACCTATAAACGGTATGTTGATGATACTTATGTTCAGTTCCGTATAAAGCCAGTATCCTAAAACAAGACTTAAAACAAACTCAAATAAAAATTTGTGCTTCAAACGCAATCCAAAAAACATATCCTTTCCCCACATAAATATTTTATTCAAATCGTCATATAAACCCAAAAAGAAAAAGAAAATAAACGCAAATAAAACTATTTTTATTTCTGACACAATTGACGGATAGTTTGAGACTATGTTTTTATTTAAAAACACCCAAAGCATTAAAGCTAACAAATAAAGAAAGGTCGTGGTTACTACAATAACTATACCTCCTCCTACAGGAGTTCCTTTTTTGTGCTTGTTAAACTTATCAAATATCTTAGTTATCTTGCCAAAAGGATCCTTGGTAATCTGATCTTTTCTCTGAAACTTTAACTTATAAAGGAAGTTTATAAAAGGTATTATTAACGTAAAATGCACCAGAAACGAGAAAAATAATGCAAAAAAGTAAAGAGCCATATATTGAAATTATAGAAGATTTAATATTTTTGGCAAGAAAATAATTGTGGCAATAACAAAAGCCCCTATAGAAAAAGATAGCATGGCTGCCGCTGAGATATCTTTTGCTAAACCTATATCTTTTCTCCATTTAGTGTCAATAGCGTCTGTTGTCTGTTCTATAGCTGTGTTGACTATTTCTAAAGAAAACCCTACTGTGATTAAAATTAGGATTATTAAAAACTCATAATAACTAATCTTGAAAAAAATTCCTCCAAAAATACTGATAATCGAGAGTAATATATGAATTCTGAAGTTTGGTTGTGTTTTGATGGAATAAATAAAACCCCTAAATGCGTTTTTAAAAGAAATCTTATGATACTCTACCATAAACAATACTCCTAATTAATCTGGCTAACTTATAACTACTGTGACGTAAAACACTTCTTGTTAACTTATCTGCCTTATTCTGACTAACCGGATGTCTATCAATTATATTATCACGAATAATTTTGTGTTTGTTATCGCTTTTTAAATCATCAAGGACCTCTTTTTCACTATGCTCTTCATACCACCTTTTAATATCTGCAGGGATACGTGTATTATTCATCAACACAATATCAACTTCTCGGCCCAAATATTTTTCTAATTCTCTCACATGGTCTTTGGCTGTAAAATTAGTTGTCTGACCGAGTTTTGTCATCAAGTTGATAACAAAAACAATCTTGGCTGATGTTCTTACTAAAGCATCCTTAACACCCACCGGTAACAATGTAGGAATTATACTTGTGTATAAATCTCCCGGACCTATTACTATAAGATCAGATGTTTTGATTCGAGAGATAGCCTGCGGGTTAGCAGCAGCATTCTTATCTAGACTAATCTCCTTAATGCCAGACAACTCTGTCTTATTGCTATCTATGTTACCCTCTCCTACTATTTCTTTTCCAGATAAATACTTCACAACAAGATTGACTTTATCAAAAGTTACTGGAATAACTTTTCCTTTTGTTCTTAAAACATAAGATGCTAACTCAATAACTTTATTGTAATCTCCACTTACCTTTTCCAAAGCGGACAAAAATATATTGCCAAAGTTATGACCTTTCAAATCGCCCTTCTCAAATCTATACAAAAATAGATCTCTCCACAGAGATGAAGCCTCTGAAAGTGCGACCAAAGACTGTCTTATGTCTCCTGGCGGTAAGACCCCAAGCTGATCTCTTAATTTACCCGTAGAACCGCCTGAGTCCATCATTGTTATGATAGACGCCAAATCCAGATTATATTTCTTTAAACCCGACAAAATAATAAACGTCCCTGTTCCCCCACCCATCACAGTCACTTTTTTTCTCATAAAACAACCTTTTTATTTTTAACAATTTTACCTTTTGTTACAAAGCTGTTATCAGGAATTTCTTGCTTAACTAACTCACCTGGAGATATCCACGAGTTCTTTCCTACAACCACACCGGGAAGAAGTATTGTTCCAACTCCAACTTTGGAATTAGAACCAACAATTGCCCCAAGCTTCTGCTTCTGTGTCTCAACTTTCTTTCCTTTGTGTTTTGCAATAATGTTGCCCGCATCAAACCTAAAATTTGCTGTTACGGCTCCTGCTCCAAATAACACATTGTCTCCAATCACGGAGTCACCTACATAGTTCCTGTGCAAGTACACACCATTACCTAAGTAAGAACGCGCTACCTCAGAGTGTGCACCAATAACACAATTATCCCCTATATGAGAGTTTCTAATCAAGACATTGTCACCTATAATACTATTCCTGCCTATATAAACAGGTCCTTTAATCTTGACGAACTTACCTATCTTTACTCGTTTCTCTATCATAACGTCACCTTCTATCGCAGTGTTATTATTTTTGGGTAACTCTAATTTTTCCGGCCTTATTTTGTTTAAGAAATACTCCATCACATCTAAAATATGCCACGGATACTTAATCGTTCTCCAAACACCCTTATAATCAACGAAGGTTGTTCTGTTTGATTTTTTCAAAAAAACATTAATTGCTCTCTCGTAAACATCATCTCTTTTTGTCT
Organism: Candidatus Roizmanbacteria bacterium; assembly: GCA_027002315.1. Classification (GTDB taxonomy): domain Bacteria; phylum Patescibacteriota; class Microgenomatia; order UBA1406; family GWC2-37-13; genus JALWZV01. The sequence continues at coordinate 4,294 of JALWZV010000029.1, forward strand.
TAATTGACTCTATAGCATTAATCAGCAGCTCAAAGTCGTCAAAATAATCTACCACAAGTTTAATGTAATTTGACGGTCTATTAGAGCTACCCGGTTTCTCTACCACCTCTCTCACGTTGCCGTCTCTATCAAAAACTAAGTATCCGCCAGGAAAGTAATCTTTTCTGTAAACCGCTGATAAAATTGCTGAGTACTTACTTTTAGATTTATAAATTTCAATTACTAATTTTTCATCTAAGACATCATTGGCATTGACAACTAGAGCCTCTCCTCTTACCTTTCCTTTTAAAGATAAAACAGCACCTCCCTGACCTAAATCATATCTTTGAAATAAAACAGTTAGATTAGTATCTATGTTTTGATTTTTAGAGTAAAAATCTTTAACCAACTTGTTTACCTCAATGGCGATATCTTTGTTCACCACCACAAATATATTTTTAGAATACTTAGAATAGCTTTGAATAAGATGGTATAAAATAGATTCTCCTAAAAAAGAATATAGAATCTTGTGTTGAAAAGGCCAAAATCTTTTGGACCTGCCTCCACCTAAGATAACAATATTTTTAAAATAATTCATATTATTAAACTCTGTTAATAACTCCACCGATACCCTTAATCTTTTTTATAAAGTCTTCATATCCTCTTTCCAAAATAGATGCTCCCTTAACTATAGACTCTCCTTCTACACTTAACGCTGCCAAAGCTAACGTTGCCCCCGCTCGCAAATCCTTAAACTCTAAAACTCCGTTATGTAGTGGTTTCCCCCCGTTTATTTTGATAATTTGCTTGTATTCCTTATCTTTATCATAATTAAAAAAATAATACTCTTCCGGATTGGGAACATTCTTGCTAACAAACTCTATATCTGCTCCCAGTTTTTTTAACTCGTTGACATAGGAAAATCTGTTTTCAAATACACGTTCATGGATAAAAGATGTTCCTTTTGCCTTTGTCATCAAGATAGCCCACAAAGGTTGCCAATCAGTCATAAATCCAGGATAAGGAGATGTTTCTATGGAAATAGGTTTGAGAGGCTTATTATAAAAAAATCTCCATCTTCCATCAGGTAACATCTCTACACCTAACCCTGCCTCTACAGAAAGCTCTACAAACTTTTTAATTACCTTTTCATCCACAGCTGATATTGTTATGTCACCCTCCGTTACACCAGCTAAGGCTGCGTAAGTAATGGCCTCGTTTCTATCATAACTTATTTTAAAAGGTCTTGTCTGTTTTAGTTTTTGATTTTTAATATTAGGCTTATTCACCTCAATTGTGTTTCCCCGTCTGGTAATCCTAGCTCCAGATTTATTTAATAACAAGATTAAATCATCTATCTCTGGCTCTACAGCTACATTCTCTAAAATAACTTTGTCTTTCGTAAAAACAGATAGGAGTATTAATGTCTCTGTCCCGGTATGAGTAGGTTTGCTAAATCTATACTTACCTCTAGGAAACTCTGTTAAAACCCCTTCATAATAACCTGTATCGGGAGAGTACTTAACCTTAATTCCAAGTTTAATAAAACCATTAATCACTCTATCAATTGGTCTTGCCCCAATTCTACACCCTCCAGGATTAGGAACGTATGCTTTTTTAAATCTATAGATCAAAGGGGCAAGAAGCATATATGATACGCGAATTTTAGATGCATGTAAGAGATTAACCTTGTTTAACGAAATCTTGTCTGTGTTAATGGTTAGGTTATTACCGTTAAATTTATACTTACCGCCCAACTCTTTTACCAAATAAAGCAGTTCATAAACATCTCTAATCTTAGGTATATTTTCAAACACAACATCTCCCTCAAAGAGCAACGAGGCAACAATAACCTTTAGGGCAACATTTTTAGCACCTGAGATATTAACACTACCCTTTAAAGACCTTCCTCCTTTAATAATATATGCATCCTCCATTAATTTACTCATACTGTTTAGTTAAAATTAAATAATTAACACCTCTTCTTCCAAACTCACACCAAATTTTTGTTTTACTTTTTCTCTGATAATGTTAACTAATTTTAACAGATCATCAACCTGACCATCACCGTTATTTACAATAAAGTTGGCATGTTTGTAAGACACCGTAAAACTGCCGATACTATACCCTTTTAACCCGCACTTATCTATCAAATAACCAGCAGATGTTGTTGGAAGGTTTAATTTATCCTTAACCTCATCGCTTATGTTCTTAAAAAAACAACCGCTTGTTGCAACTCCAAAAGGTTGAGTTCTTTTTCTATAATCTAAAACTTCTTTAAGTTTATTTTTAAGCACCTCTCTGCTGAACTTCGAAAAACGGAAAATCCCATCCAAAAATACCTCTCGGGTTTGTTGCAACTTACTGAACCCATATTTAAATTGAAAATACTCTTTATTAACCGTTCTTACCTTACCAGAAAGATTTAATAATCTAGCACTAACCAAATTATTACCAAAAAATGATGGCGGCTTCATCCATTTAGAGTTCATGTAGACAGCTCCACCAACTGTCCCGGGTAAACCATAGTAATACTCCAAACCAGATAAATCTTGATCTACTGTATATTGAACTAATCTAGATACAGGGTAACCTGATGAAACAAAGATATCAACATTTTGATTGTCTTCGTAAACATTTTTTTTCTCAATATATTTATTATGTATAACTAAAAGATTCTTTATTCTTGGTGTGATTATCACATTGCTTCCACCTCCTAAAATAAAGGTCTTTATCCCAAACCTTCTTGCTACTGTTAAGACCTTTATTAAGTCATCTTTACTCTTAGCTTCCCAAAAAAAAGGAACTTTAGAGTGCACTCTCATTGTGTTAAATCTATACAAATCCGTATTTTCCTTAATATTAGGCAATAGTTTTTCTAAATTTGAGAAAAGATTAAGCATTCTGTTTTATTAACTTTATAATTTTAGTGTGTAACGTGTATACATCTCCTGCTCCCATAGTTATAATCACAATCTTAGCATGTGTATTAATCAACCCCCTTAGATGAGTTAACAACTGTTTAGCATTTTGCAAAGCTAAAACATTGTTAAAGCCTAACTCTTGGGCTTTTTTTTCTATGCTCAAATTAGAGATTTTATCTTCATCTACATTAGTCTCACGAGCCGACGCAAATATTGGCATAACAAAAGAGGTGTTCGCCTTAGACAAGGATAAAGCAAAATCTCCTAAAAACTCCTTTGTTCTCGAGTAGGTATGAGGTTGAAAGATTACAATTAGCTTAAAGTCCTTAAATTTATTTTGAGCTGCTTGAATCGTAGCCTTAATCTCTTCAGGATGATGACCATAATCATCATATAAAAAGAGATCGTTGTTTGCGTACACCTTTTCAAATCTTCTCTTAGCTCCTTTAAATCCCAAAATTGCGTTCTTAATATCTTCATACCTGAACCCATAATGTCGTAAGACAGAGATTACTGCAGTTGCGTTTAAAACATTTTTAACTCCAGAAAGCGAGATCTTAAATTTTTGTTTGTTAACATCAAACTCCATTCCTTCGGAAAGATGTTTAACATTAGATACTCTAAAATCTGAACTTGGATCAAGCCCATAACTAATCTTAGACTTAATCGGTGCTCCTGTTACAAGCTGATTTAAATTTTTATCATCACGCCAAAAGACAATGTTTTTTGTTGTATTGTTTATAAAACTTAAGTATGCTTTCTTAACATCAGAAAAGCTTTTATAAACGTCTGGATGATCCCTGTCTAAATTTAAGATCACTGAGGTCTCAGGGTTCAAGAAACTAAACTTTGGTCTTAAATCTAAGGGTGGAGAGATAGCATACTCATCTGCCTCCACAACCCAAAACTCCTTTCCAACAATATCTGCTCCCGGAAAATTATTAAACTTAGGAGATCCAGTTAAATAACCCACCTTAGCATTTAGTTTCAGCAAACAATAGGCAAGCAAAGACGATGTTGTGGTCTTCCCATGGCAACCAGAAACGGCTATTCTATGCTTAAAGTTGCTCTCCAGATACGATATATACTCTGCTTGATGCACTGTGACAATGTTATGACTGATAGCAAACTTAACCTCTATGTTGTTAATACCGCCATTAGCTCCAGTAAAAACAACAAGATCTGGATTAACTTCCTTTATATGTTGAGGACTAAAACCTGAGAAGTAATGGATATTATGTTTCTTTAAAAGGGTATCTGTGATAAAAAGCTTGTCTACGTCTGAACCACTAACTTTTTTACCCAGTTTACGAGATAACACAGCAAGACCGCTCATAGCTACTCCCTTAATTCCGACAAAATATACCGTGTTAAAATCCATAACTAAGTTTAATTTTTGCCTGTCTTCTCTAAGTTATCTTTAATTGTGGATAAAAAAGCCTTCTGTGTTTGCTTGACGAACATCTTTTTCTTGTCTTTAAAGACTAAAGCATGTCTCAACGCCTCATCTATGTGATTTATAAAAACAAAGTTTAGATCTTTAATGACTTTTTTAGGAATATCCTCTAGGTCCCTTTTGTTACCCTTAGGCATAATAACTGTCTTAATCTTTGCTCTGTGAGCTGCTATTATCTTTTCCTTAACACCGCCTATCTCCAATACCCTACCTCTCAATGTTATCTCACCTGTCATAGCCACATCTCTTTTAACAGGCATTCTTGTAAGAGCTGAGACCATGGCTGTTACTATTGATATTCCTGCTGACGGACCATCTTTTGGAACAGCTCCCTCTGGAACATGAACATGTATATCTATGTCATTAAAAAAGTTTCTCGGTAAACCAAACTTATCCCATCTTGCACGAATATAACTCAGAGCCGCTTGACAAGATTCTTTCATCACGTTGCCTAAATGTCCAGTTAAGGTAAGAGATCCTTTTCCCGGCATTACAGCAACCTCTATGAAGAGTATGTCTCCTCCTGCCTGTGTCCAGGCCAGTCCTGTGACTATCCCAACCGTGTCCTTGTCCTCAATCATCTGCTCAAGGTATTTATACGGTCCTAAATATTTTGATACCTCAGATATACCGATTGTTTTAGCTTTCTTCACTTTTCCCTCTACAACCTCCTTAGCAATCTTTCTTAATACTGCAGATATGTTGCGCTCCAACTCTCTAACTCCCGCCTCACGTGTATATTTTCTAATAATTGTGTGCAGCGCTCCATCTGTTATATTGATATCGTAATCATCAAGCGCATGTGCTGTTATTTGTTTTGGAATTATGTGCTTTCTCGCAATATTGAACTTCTCATACTCTGTGTAACCTGGAAAGTGGATTATCTCGAGCCTGTCCAAAAGAGCGCTTGGAATTGTGTCTAAAATATTAGCCGTTGTTATGAAAAAAACATTAGATAGATCAAAAGGAACCTCAAGATAATGATCAGTAAAAGAATGATTCTGTTCTGGATCCAAAGCCTCTAGTAACGCAGCAGAAGGATCGCCTCTGTAATCCTTTCCTATCTTGTCTATCTCATCAAGCATAAAGACAGGGTTCTTTGTTTTTGCTTGTTTAATTCCTTGAATTATTCTTCCAGGTAACGCTCCAACATAGGTTCTCCTGTGACCTCTTATCTCTGCCTCATCTCTTATGCCTCCTAATGATATCTTTACAAACTCTCTACCTAAGGACTTAGCTATAGATTTACCCAAAGAAGTTTTACCAACTCCAGGAGGTCCAACAAAACACAAAATTGTTGGAGAGTATAATTTATCTTTTTTCTTACCTTTAACCTGCTTCTCTTTCAGCTCTCTCTTTTTTTTCAACTTCATGACCGCTAAAAACTCTAGTATTCTCGTCTTTACTTTATCTAAGCCATAGTGCTCTTTGTTTAAAACAGTTCTTGCGTCACTAATATCAATATCGTTTTTAGAAAACTTGTTCCACGGTAAATCAATCAACCAATCTAAATATGTCCTTATGTATGACGCCTCCGGGTTGTACTGAGACATTCGAGATAGTCTTTTTAACTCCTTTATTGCTTTCTTTTCTACATTCTGAGGCATCTGTGAGTTCTTTATTTTTTTCATATACTCACCATATTCATGATTCTCTCCCTTCTGACCCAACTCTTCCTCAATTGTTTTCATCTTTTCCCTTAAAAATGACTCCTTCATACCCTTTTCAAATTTCTGTTGAGTCTTCATGGCAATGTTGCGCTCTATCTCTAAAATTTTTACCTCTTTGTTTATGTAGTCAATCTCTTTTTCTAACCTCTTAGATAAGATTGTTTCTTCTAATAACCCTTGCTTCTCAACTGATTTAATATCTAAAACAGAGGCTACTTGATAAGAAAATATGTGAGGCGAGGTTACATTTAAGATGTTCATTAAAAAAGTGAAGTCCACATTCTTTCCTAGATTTATCGCTTTCTTAACTTGAGTAGAGATATGCTTCACCATAGCATCTATGCTTTCCCCTTCCTCAATCTTGTCGATAACCTTTTCAAACTCTCCTTCAAAATGAGGCTCAGTTTTTACCTCTTTTATCAATCTAACCTTCTCCAATCCCTTAAGTAAGATATTTAACTCCCCTTTCTCTCCCTTAACTACCTTAACTACCTCAACTAATACTCCTATTTTGTATAAATCATTAAATGTTGGGTTGTTCAAATACGGTTTTTTTTGCATTAAAACAACAAACTGTTTTGTTGTTTCTAAAACCGAGTTTATTGCAGAAACACTTTTTGGACGACCAAAAACCAAAACGTTTTCGGTGTAGGGGAAAATCATCCCTGACTTAATCGCAACAACTACATGTTTTTTTACACTTGACGAGCCTAAAGTAATCATAAATTGTTCTTTTTTACTTATAATATCAACTTTTAACAGGTAATTTTAATTATACAAAAAGTGTGTTATCAAGTCCATGAAGAATTAAATAAATTCTTCCAAAAGAGAGTCTATATCCGTAGTTTTTGGAGACTTAACCAAGGTATTATTTTTTAACTGAGTCAGCATCTCTGTGTATGTAGGTAAATCTTTCTTAAAGATTACTCCAACAGGTAACTTATCATCACTACGTGCCTTAATAACAAAACTTAACGCTTCTTTTTTAGTGGTAAACACTTTTGGAACGTTTAACAGTCTCTCTTTGTAATAAGCGTATGTATTAACCTTATTAAAAGAGACACATGGTTGTAAAACATTTACAAGTGAAAATCCTTTATGAGATATTGCTGATTTAATAATCTTTACCATCGACACAGTATCACCGGCAAATGCTTGACCAACAAATGTTGCTCCTTGAGAAATAGCTATATCTAACGGCTTAAATGGTATATTGAGCGTTCCTTGCGGTGTTGATTTCGACTTAAAACCTTTATCTGCAGTTGGGGAAACCTGACCAGTGGTTAATCCATAAACCCTGTTGTCGTGAACTATCACTGTAATATCATGGTTGCCACGCATTCCATGTATAAAATGATTTCCTCCTTCTCCGTATATATCTCCATCTCCTCCTATGACCAGAGTTGTAAACTCGTGATTGCTTATCTTCATACCTATAGCAGTTGGAATAGATCTACCATGTAACGAGTGTATAGAGTAAGCATTCAGAAAATCATTCATATTGCCAGAACAACCTATTCCAAAAACGACAAATGTAGAAGAAGGTGATAGTCCTAACTGTACCAGTGCTAATTTTACAGATACTCCTATTCCCCAGTTACCACATCCTGGACACCAAGTTGGCTGATACCCTGTAAAATCTTGTATTGTTGACATCCTTTAATTAAACTTAAATTTTTAATGCAAAATCCCTAATCTCTTCCGGTAAAAATGGCCTTCCGTCATACTTTAATAACTTAGACTCTATATTTACTCCTAACTCCATTCTCAACAGTTTTCCAAGTTGAGAGGTTGAGTTATTCTCAACAAGAACATATCTCTTGTTTTTGTCCATAAACAAGCTTCCAAGATTAGTGCTTAACGGATACATATGCGTAAAATGTATAAACCCGGCTTTTTTATTTGAGCTTTTTAATAGCTTCATTGCGTTAAGTATGGAGTGCTTTGTGCTTCCCCAAGAAACAAAAACAATATCAGAGTCTTTGTCGCCATAGAATTTGGGAGAAGAAAAATGTTTTTTTAGGTATGTCTTTATCTTTCTTGCTCTCTTATTTACCTGCTTTATTCTTTCTTTAGGATCCTCTGTTGTGTGGCAATCTTCCAAGTGTTCATAAGAGTTAGCTTGATAAAATACTCCATTTTTTTGAGGAATTACTCTTTCAGAGATGCCATCTTGAGAATCTTTATACCTTAAATATCCTTTTGTAAAAGTCTCTGACGTTTTTCCCCTATCTATCCCAACTCTATCCTTAATCTCTTTAATAAGACTCACATCTATGTTCTCATAAGACTCAGACAAAAACTTATCTGACAAAACAATTACCGGAGTCTGATATATCTCGGCTAAGTTAAAGGCCTTCATACTTAGCTCAAACATCTCCTCTACATCTCCAGGTGCTAACACTATTTTTGGAAACTCTCCCTGCCCTGCAAACACAGAAAACAGTAAATCACCTTGCTCTGTCCATGTCGGCATTCCTGTAGCAGGACCAACTCTTTGAGCCAAAAGCATTACCAATGGCATCTCTGTGATACCAGCTAATGATATGGACTCTTCCATCAAAGCGAACCCACCTCCTGATGTCCCAACAGCAGATCGGACTCCAGCAAAAGATGCTCCTATTGCCATGTTTACAGCAGAGATCTCATCCTCCGTGTGAACAACAACAGAGTTAACTTTTTCCTGCCACAAAGCCAATGAAGATAAAACCGATGAGGCAGGCGTCATTGGATAAGCAGCATACAACTTGCAATTACCAGCCACAGCACCAAGAGCAAAAGCATCATTTCCTGTAAGCACAGCTCTTTTTTTAAGTTCAGACACCTTGTTAAGTTTTATACGGTTTTTTTCTCCTAAATTCTCTTTGGCCCATGAATAACCTTCAGAGATCATTTTTTTGTTTACAGAGATAACTTCTTCTGATTTACCTTTGAAAACATCATTAATTAATGAAAAAGCTTTCTCTATGGGAAAATCAAAAATAAAAAGAGTCACCCCTAAGAAAATCATATTAGAAAAAATAGCGGAGTTACCAGATTTATCCAGTATCTTAGAAACTGGACACGCTACCTTTATAAACTCACCCTCAGGTTTAAAAGTAAGAGGGTCAAAAATCACTCTCGTGTCTGGTTTGATATAATCCTTGCTTACATTAAAAACCTTCTCATTTAAACACACTAAAACATCTATATCTTTCTTTAAAAAAGATTTTTGAGAGTCAGAAAAGGCAACCTCAAAAGTATTTAAACCTCCCTTTACCAAAGATGGATACTCTGTGTAGTTAAAGATACTAAAACCTAAACGAGATAATAATTTAGAGAATAACAAGCCTGCTTTTTTAATACCAAAACCTGCTTCACCACCAATTTTCCACAGAATTTCATTCATAAAGATTATTTTGGAAATATTCTATTACCATTCTCATCTTCTATAATGACCGCAGCAACAGGACAAGCTTTTGCAGCCTCAATAATTGTTTCTTTTTCCTCTTCCGTAGCTGAGTCAAGAATTACTGCCTTAGCCTCAGAGTCCAGATCAAAGGTCTTGGCCGCTACTGCTATACATGTAGCAGCTCCTATACATAAATCTCTATCCACCCACACCCTCATCTTTTTAATCTTAACTGGACCGGATGGATTTTTAGGATCTAATAATTTAGACATATATTATTATTAACTTTTAAGTTTGATATAAAAAGATTATATAATTTTTTCCAAACAAGTCCAATTAAAATTTGTTAAAACCAGTATCTTTAACCTTGTCTATTAGTTTAACATCACCTGTTTTAACTACTCTCCCTTCTTTCATCAGTAAAACCTCATCTGGTCTCAAGTATTTAAGTATTCTGGAAAGGTGAGTTATAACTATGTACGTCTTGTTTTTTTTATGTCTCTGCAAAAACTCGCCTATTGTTTTAAGAGAGTCTAGATCTACACCAGTATCAACTTCATCAAAAATAGCTAATTTTGGATTTATAACTGCCTCTTGTAATACCTCCATCTTTTTCTTTTCTCCACCAGAAAAATCAAGATTGAGAGATCTTGTTATCAACTTAGGAGATATGCTCAGCTCTTTTGCATACCTATCAACTCTTTTTTTTAACTCCAACGCAGATAAAGATTTTTCCATGCTTTTATGTAAAAGCTGAAAAACACTTACTCCCGATAACTCTAACGGAGACTGAAACGATAAGAACAATCCCATCTTCGCTCTTTTCCAAACCGGCATATCCTTAATCTCAATGTCATTAAAGATAATTTTACTTTCCGGAGATAATTTATACACAGGATTGCCTGCTATTGTGTGAGCAAGTGTACTCTTACCGCTTCCATTTGGGCCAATTATTACATATGTTTTATTTTGCTCAAAAACATAGTTAAGATCATCCAGTATTTTCTTCTTTCCAACAAAAACACTTAGATTGGATATCTTTAACAGATCTTTACTAATTGTCATAGTTTTATATTAATCTTAACTGATTAGTTGAGCTTTTATCTACATTTTTCTCTTTTCTTCTGTGGGTTTTTTCTGGAAAAAAACGTTTAGATAAAGAGCTCATCTCAAACCTCTCAAAAAAACTCATTAACTTTTCATTAAATCCTAAAAATATACTTTCGTTCAGGTCTAAATCTATATCCAGATCTAACTTTATGGTCGCTAACTTCTTAAAAAGAAAGATTTCTTTTTTATGTTTCTTCAAAATATTCTTTATTCTTGTGTTGCTTATGTCATTAATATTATCAAAAATATTTTCCACAGATTTATATCTCTCAATAAGAGAGGCTGCTGTTTTAGGACCTATACCCTTAGCTCCAGGATAATTATCCGAAGGATCTCCCGCTAAAGCTTTTAGATCTGGGACCTGTTCTGGTTTTACCATCATTTTCTTGAACACAACCTTTTCATCGTATGAAATCAAGTTTGAGAAACCATTTTTGGGCATAACCACAAGAATATTCTTTTGAACCAGTTGAAGTATGTCTTTATCTCCAGTTAGAATAAAAACCTTGTCTTTTTCACACACTCTTTTGGCCACCGTTCCCATAATATCATCAGCCTCATAACCATCCATCTCAATATGATACACACCAGCATTATCCAGCATCTCTCTAAACAATGGCATCTGGACAAGTAAGTCTTGACTAATTTCTGGTCTGTTGGCTCTATATTTGGCAAAAATTTTTTTACGAAAGGTCGGAGCAGGAGTGTCAAATGTTACTATTAAATGAGAAGGTTTGTAGTTGGCGACAGCCTTGTAAAGCATAGACGCAAATCCATATAGCGCATTCGTTGGAAATCCTTTCTGCGTTCTAAACTCCGGTATAGCATAAAATGCTCTATGAATAATCGCGTTGCCATCAATCAGAAGCAGCATTGTTACTAGATGTTGCACTGGTAACTTTTTTCTTGCCAACTATTTTTTCAAACTCATCTCCATCAAGAGTCTCTTTAACCAAGAGCTCCTTGACAACTTTATCTAGGTAAGGTTTGTTCGTCTTTATAATATCTATAGCGTTTTTATAACAGCTATCGATTATTTTTTTCACCTCATTGTCTATCTTTGACATAGTGTCTTGAGAGACCTTATCAGACTCCCAGTAACTCTTTCCCCACTCGGTAACATCCATCGTCGGACCAAAGTTTATAGGACCAAGAGGACTCATTCCATACTCAACAACCATAGAACGAGCTATCTTAGTAGCCTGATCAAAGTCATTTGCCGCTCCTGTTGTCATCTCACCAAAAATAACACTCTCAGCTGCTCTTCCACCCAGCATCACGGTTATCTGCTCTATCAAATGAGTCTTGGTCTCATGCAACCTATCCTTAGCTGGAGGAACTAATGTAAAACCCAAAGCCATTCCTCTGGAAACAATCGATATTCTGTGAACCGGATCCATGTGCGGTAAGAGATGTGCGGTAATAGCATGACCTGCCTCATGATAAGCAGTAAGCTTTCTGTCGTAATCTGATTGAAGTCTTTTCTTCTCAGGACCCAACTTAACCTTCATGGCAGACTCCTCTATATCCTCAGCACTTATCCTGTCCTTACCTTGCCGTGCTGCTTGAATTGCAGCCTCGTTCAACATATTTTCTAAATCTGCTCCAGAAAAGCCAACCGTTCTTTTAGCAATCTTCTCCCATCTAACAGTTTTATCAAACGGCTTACCTCTTGCATGAATCTTTAAAATATTTTTTCTTCCCTCTAAATCTGGATAACCAACCATTATTCTTCTGTCGAATCTTCCGGGTCTAAGAAGAGCGGGATCAAGTAAATCTCCTCTGTTTGTAGCTGCTATTACCACGACCTGCTCTGTTGGTGTAAAACCATCCATCTCCACCAAGATTTGATTTAAGGTTTGTTCTCTTTCGTCATGAGACGGCATAGCTCCAACGGATCTAGCTCTTCCTATAGCATCTATCTCATCTATGAATATTATCGCGGGAGCATTTTTCTTAGCAGTGGCAAACAAATCACGTACCCTCGCCGCACCAATACCAACCAACATCTCCATAAACTCACTTCCAGCTATTGAAAAGAACGGCACTCCAGCTTCTCCTGCCACAGCTTTAGCTAATAGTGTTTTACCGCAACCAGCAGGGCCAACTAAAATAACACCCTTCGGAGTACGAGCACCTAATTTTCTATATTTACCCGGGTGCTTAAGAAAATCCACAACCTCTTGCAACTCATCCTTCGCCTCATCAACACCAGCAACATCTTTAAACGTTACCTTGGCAATCTTTTTATTAAATCTTTTAGCTTTTGACTGTCCAAACGAGAACACGCTATCCTGTGCTCCTTTGGCCTGCTTAAATAAGAATATAAAAAAAGCTATCATCAACACCGTTGGAATTAAATTAGCCAAAAGATTAATCATTCCAGCAGAAGCTTGTGTGTTCTTAATATCTATGTTGACGCTCAAAGGATCTATTCCAAGATCATGAAATATCTTAATCAAACTGTCATATGGTTCCTTGTATGAGGACGCTACCTTTCCATTTTTATAATAAACAACAAGTTTGTTATCTATAACCTCAATTTTTTTAACTTTATTCTCTTTGACATCCTTAATTACCTGAGGAAATGGTTTTTCTGGAAATACCTTCTTAACCTCAGAGCTCAAAGAAGAAAATGCATACATAATAAAAAGACCTATGAACAAAGCAATGAAGATTGTTTTTATATTAATCTTTATCTTAATTTTTTTCTTTTTACTAAACATATCTAAACTTCCTTTTGAATAGTTTTAACACTCTTTAAGGTAGGAAAAAGTATAACATCTTTTATCGTGTGTTGATTCGTTAAAAAAGCTACCAATCTATCTACTCCCAAACCCCAACCTGCCGTTGGAGGCATTCCATACTCCAAAGCACGAATATAATCTTCATCTAAAACCTGATACTCGCTCCCTCCTCTGTTACCTATCTCCATCTCATCAATCCATCTCTGTTTTTGATCAAGCGGGTCATTTAACTCATTATATGCATTAATAAACTCCTCACCAGCAATCAATAATTGAAAACTTGCGCTCTTAGAATTATCATTATCAACCCTTTTAGCTAAAGGTTTCATCTCTATAGGATGATTCATCAGAAATAATGGCCCTTCCAGTTTTGGTCTAATGTGCTTCTTGTAAACCTTGTCTAATAAGTTGGCATAACCAACCTCTATCTCCCCTTTATCCAATAATTGTTTACTTTTTATATACTTCAAAAGTTGTTTCTCAGTGTTTATTTTATCTATATCTAAATCTAAATATTTTACAAAGATATCTTTATAAGACACTCTTTTCCATGGAGAAGAAAAATCATACTCTTTGCCGTTATACTCTACAGTTAATTTCCCTTTTGTTTGTTTAATAATAAACTTAATCATTTCCTCGGTAAAGTCCATTAGTTTATGATAATCAACATACGCCCAGTAAAACTCAACCTGAGTAAACTCAGGATTATGAGATTTGTCCATTCCCTCGTTTCTAAAATCCTTGCCTATCTCATAAACTTTTTCAAAACCGCCAACAATCAATCTCTTAAGGTACAGTTCATCTGAGATTCTCAAATATAAATCTTCATTTAAGGTGTTGTGGTGTGTTATGAAAGGACGAGCTGTAGCTCCTCCATACACGGGTTGTAAAATTGGAGTCTCTACCTCTACAAAGCCACTATCGTCCAAAAAGCTACGAATTAGTTTAACTATCTTTGTTCTCTCTAAAAAAACTTTTTTAACATCATCTCTTAATAATAGATCAACATATCTTTGTCTATATCTCTCCTCTATATCCTGTAGACCGTGCCATTTTTCAGGCAGTGGACGAATAGACTTGGAAATTATCTTTATTTTTTCAACAAAAACAGAGATCTCTCCACGCATACTTTTACCGACCTCACCCTTTGCATAAACAAAATCTCCAACATCAACCAAATCTAAAAGTTTAAATCCTTCTTTGCCCAACAAATCAAACTTAAACATCAACTGAATTTGACCCGTCGAATCTTTTATATCTGCGAACACAAGTTTGCCATGTCCTCTAAGTGAAAAGATTCTTCCAACAATCTCAACTTTTTTTCCAATCATAGAAAGGGCTTTTTTTATATCTTGAGTTTTGCAGCAAAAAGAAGAGTATGGGTTTATCCCCATTTTCCTTAATTTTTTTATCTTCTCTATTCGTTCTTTTTTAATTCTATCTAATGTGCTCATAGCATAAAATTATATTCTATTAAGCGCATAAATAAAAGTGAAAGTTGCGCTGTGTCCAAAAAACCATCAAGCACTGTTTATTTAAATTTTATAACGAACTTTAAGCTTGTTAATTTACGTGTCAACCTACGAGGCCTGTCGCGTCTGACCACGTCAGACGTGGTTCAACGTGGTTGAACATGGCCGAACATGGCCGAACTTGGCTGGGCAGGGAAAGATTCTTGGTATAATCGTTTTATATATGGTAATTATGGCGGTTATAGCGGTTATGGTGATTATGATGATTACGGCGGTGGACAATAAGGTTATTCCTCTCTCTCTCTCTCTCTCTCTCTCTCATCAAGTCAAGCTTGCTAATAAAAAATCACAGCATCTCAAACTCAGAGTTACAAGTGTCTTGTCCTCATGGCTAAAGATATAAAAAAATACATCAAGGCGTGGAAGCTGAGGCAAAAAGGCAAAACCTTCAAGGAGATAGCAGAGGAGATGGGGTACAGAAGCAAAGAACGTCCGCGACAGATGACAGCTTACATCAATCACCGCTTAACAACAAAGTTTCCTCCCCTGTCAAAAGAGTTAAAAGAAGTTTTAAAAGAAAATGAAGACAAAACTTAAGATAATATGCGAGTATGTTCTGGTTTTCTTACTTTTTTCAGCAGTATATATCTTGTCCTTTCACACCCCGCTTTTTTTAAAGCAGAAAGTTTTGTTTTACAGAGGAGTAAAGCTTCTTCTTGTTGTGTCAAGCGTGTTTCTGGGAGCTGTGTTTCTTATACACAAAAGAATTAAGATGAACTTGGAGAGAGTGCTTGCGTCTCTTGTGGTCAGCATATCCTTAAATCTATCCATCTTCATACTTCTTCCTGTAACGTTCGACAGATCTGTAACAACATTTCTCTTAAAAAATCTTGCTGTAAGAAAAAGTAAAACATGTAAAAAAGGATTAACGAAGGAGAATTTAACAAAAGATTTAATCAACAACTATGTTCTTAAAAACAAAGCTATAGAGAGAAGAGTCTATGAGCAGACTCAGATAGGGCTTATTCAAACCGAACACAACTGCCTGTATCTTTCGCCTGCAGGATTAAGGTTCATCTCTATATCACAGCTTGTTAAAAAGCTTTACAACGCAGACAGATGAAAAAACTGCAGAAGCTCTCTATCTACATTATCTTTATTCAGCTTTTCATCCTTGTTGTTATTGGAAGCATCGACATATTTAGATTTGAGATCTGGGCGCCGATAGATGAGGGAGCTCATTTTAACTACATTCAGTACTTGGCTGAGAACAAAAAAGTTCCTGTTTTGGGAGAAAATTTTACAAGCAAAGAGGTCTTGTCTATTGAGAAAGATAAACGCGCTAAGCTAAGTTTAAGACACCTAACGGGCAAAGAAAACTACTCATATGAAGCATTTCAACCGCCTCTTTATTACACACTTGCTCTACTCCCCTTCTCCTGCAGTGATAATTTTTATCACAAGGTATTTTGCATCCGGTTTTTCGACTTAATCTTGCTTTTTAGTGCTGTGTTCATTTACCTGCAGATAACAAAGCTTGTTTTTCCTAAGCGGTGGATGTTCGTGTTCTCACTGGGATTATCGTTTATGCTTTTTCCCTCTGTCGTTGTCAGATCTATAACAATATCCAATTTTGCCTTAAAGCTTCCGTTGCCTTTTCTGTTTATCTATTTCATCTTAAAATACAGCAGGAGCTACAAGCTAAAGTACTTAATTGCTTCAAACATAACCTTAGCTCTTATGCTTTTGACAAAAAAGACGCTTGTTTACTTCACAGCAGTTTATATTACCTATATTCTTTATGAGTTTTTAAAGACAAAAGACAAGCTTAAACTCATCACTCAAACACTCATCTCATTGTTATTTTTCTTTATCGTTTATACTCCATGGATTGTTTTTAACCTTAAGACATATGGATCAATAAACAAGGCTGATGTTATTGCAAGAAAGATACAGAGGCCGATTGTAAATCCAGAAAACAAAAACTACACAGTGCTTGAGTTGCCTCAAGGAATAACAAGGCTCTCAAATACTCTTGTTCTGCCTGAGGAATGGAGCGACAGAGCATTCTCAAACCGCAGACCATATTTTGTGAGAATATTTTTAGCAGTTATCTTTTCGATATTAGCGGTGCTTTTTATAGCTAAAGCAGTTACAAGCAAGCTTACTTTAAGACCACGAATGATAATCCTTTTTCTCCTTCCATTTCTCTATAACCTTGCAATGCTGATCTTTGTTTATATTTATTATGACTGGCCAGTCCTCCTCGGCCGCTATTTAACACCATCGTTTCTCTTGTTGCCTATAGGATTGGTGTTAGGTTATAAAGCTGATAAAAACCCTTTGATTTTTTAATCGATTATCTATACTGTTGATAGAAAAGACCAGTCTAACCTTTTAGTTTTAGTAAACTTCAGATAGTTGCAAAATTGTTTTTGTTTATACTTTAGTTTTTAACATTAGAGCATACTTTTTCGATAATTTTATCAATCTTATTTCTAAACTTTTGAATTCTTGTTTTTATTCTTTCTTGTTTGTCAAGTTCGGCTTTTATTTCGTTAGCGATCTTTTGTTGTTGAGGAAGGGAGGTATTTGGAATTCGGAAATTTGAAATTTCATCTGCATAAAGTTCAATCTGATTTGTTGTGCCTGTAAAATCTCTTTCGATTTGAAAATACCCTAAAATACTTCTGAAAAAATAAACAAAAAATAATTGATTGTACTTTTTTTTATCTATTCTAATAATTGACACATGACTATCTACTACTAATTTCCCATCAGATTCTACCAAATCAACTTTTCCAAGTGATACTTTACCAGTAGAAGCGATGAGAATGTCTCCTTGTTTTACTTGTGATCTTGTAGAGGAATTATAAAAATCAGAATCAACAAACTCCTCTTGCGAAATTTCTATATAGCCATTTTGCAAGTGTCCTGTTTTTACAACAGGAATTTCACCGTCAGGATTATATTTTGGACTTGCTCCACGATGAATAGGTTCTAATAAGATATCTTTCACCCGCAAAGTCTTAATACGATCCAAAATATTCATTAACTTTTTAGTAGGAGGATTATGAAATCTTGTAGAAAATCTTAAAATTTGGCTTTGGGAAAATTCACTAAAATTAGTCTCAAATACTCTTAATTTTTTATCGTTACCTACCTGAGTTCCTGCTGTCATGCCTTTCCCAAATTCTTTGTACAAGTTTTCATCAAATCCAAATTCTCTTACAAAAACTTGGTTAATAATATTCTGTGGGTCTTGGAGTTTGTTTTTAAGCTGTTTAATTTCCTTCTCGATTGGTTTAATCTGAACAACAATAGCGTCCTGTTGAGACTCTAATTTTGCAATAATTTTTTTATCAAACTTTAAGTAAATTAAATCTGTTTCTTTCAATGTTGGATACCCTTTTCCTTCTCTTGCAATAGCCATTAAATTTTTGTAAAAAATTGAACGTAAGGAATAATAAAGAATTTTGTTTAATTTTTTAGGTTTTATTCTTATAAACGCTGTAGTGAAAAAATAATTTTTATACTCACTATCTATA